>JBAZBZ010000009.1 GCA_041671145.1 Bacteroidales bacterium
TATGTCTTTTGAATATATGTTCACTCACACGTTAAAATTACTGTTTTTTTCTTTATTTTTGACCCCGAGGCAGAGCCTCGAGGAATTCTTTTGATTAAATAGAATTTTTGCAAAGGTAATATTTATAATTTAGGCATCTTCATCAGGAAAGCTTCATTTTCATAAAGCCCAAGTGATTTAAGATAGTTGTCAGTCATTTCAATACTGCTATGCCTGCATTGGCGTTGAATACTTTTAATATCAACTCCAGCATTATACGCTTGTACAACTCCTGTATGCTTCCATGAGTATAAAGTATAATTACTTCCAAATCCTAATTCATCAATAATTATTCTATGACGCCTGCTCATCACATTCTTTGAAACAGGTATTTCTTGAGTTTTTCCGCAAAATAAATAATAATTATTTTTCCCTTTTAATATTTTTGAAATTTTCAGCGAATCAAACAGGGGAGCTGGAATGTCGAGATAACCTTCTTTGCAATTTTTAGATATTGCAGCCGGAATAAATATTTTTCGTTTTTTTAAATCAATATTTTCAATTTTTAACAATCGAATTTCGTTAGGACGCATGAAGCAATAGTAAATGAACTGAATAAACAACCATAGCTCTTTATCTGTTTTTAATATTTCCTTCTTTATTTTTTCAATTTCTTTAGTTGTATATGCAATGTTTTGAAGCGATTTAACTTCTTTTTGTTTCTTTAATTTAACAAATGGATTTTCTTTTATTACATCACGTTCAATTAAATTATTGAATAAAGATTTTAAACACGAATTTTTAACATTAACAGTTTTTCCACTAAATTTCTTTTCAGATAATAAATAATCAACGTACATCTGTGCTTTGAATCTATCAAAATAATTAATGTTGGTAAATGCAAACTTATTATCCTTAGCCCATTTTAAAAAAATATTCAGTGTGCTACTAAATGATAAGTAAGAACTGTTACGAAAAGTTGATTTTTTTATTTCAAGAATATTTAACAATGCTTTTTCAAGCGTTACTGATTTATTAATTTCAGTTTCTTTTTCAGATTTCTTATTTACATCTATATGGTATCCATCAGATAAAATTACATTGATAGATTTTATTTGATTTTTAGCGTATGCCCTTCGTTCTTCCTTAGTTTTATAGTTGTTTACCGAATAATCTCTTCTCCTGATTAGCATATTTTTTTGAATACTCCAAGCATAAAAACTTATATACCAACGTTGCGAAACATCACCGCCACAATCGTTCAGTGTTGCTTTTCGGAAAGGATAAAGATTCTCACCCATAATAAGTTTCTTTAAATCAAATGTGGCGACAATTGACGCAAAAACTGACGCAACATGAAAACTAAAACTTCCAAAATGTTGTATTTCAACAATTTGGAAGTTATTTGGGTGGAATATGGGACTTGAACCCACGACCCTCAGAACCACAATCTGATGCTCTAACCAGCTGAGCTAATCCCACCATATTAATATGCAAATTTACTAAATTTATTTATTTTATAAAATATTATTATATACTTTAAACGACTACATTGTTAAATTGTTGTTTTCATACTTTACATTTACTATTGATGGTTGATTTAACAATTTAGCAATTTTATTTTAGTAAAAGTTAAATTTTTAACTGTTTATAATATAACAATCATTAGCTATAATTAACCTTAAACTTAACCAAGATTACCGATAACTTATTTAAAATAGCAGTTCACTAAAAAGGAATAGTTTTTTAATTTTTTTTTAATTAATTTTATCAAATCAATTTGATAACTGATTTTTCAACCTAAAAAAAAGCAAATTAATCTTTGAAAATAAAGGTTTTGTTTTAAATATTTTTTTTAAAATCTTATGTTTTTTTATTCACTTTTAAAATATATATTTGCAATCAAATTATTTCAATAAAAAACAAAATAATTAATTAACTAAATTTATTAAACATGAAAAAAGTTCTACTAATTCTAATTGCTGTCGGAATAAGTTATTATTCTTTCGGGCAAAAAGCCACAAAGCTGGCTAACACAAACAAAATTTCTAATACAGCTATTATAATGGCTGCTCCTGTTAGCGGAGGTGAAATACCCAGTGGTCCGATAATTAATTCAAATCCAACTACTCGTAATAATCGCGTTGGATCTGAAATAGTAATCGGAAAAACAAAATATGAATTGCAAACAAATCGTTCAATGGGAAAGAGAATACTCTTACTATCAAACGGTAATATTCCGGCTGTATGGACATTTTCAAACTTTGCAGGAAGCACTAGTTATACAGACAGGGGTACTGGTTACAATCTTATGACAGGTGGTGGTGTTTGGAGTCCTTATCCTGCCGGCAGCACACCAATTACAAGTATGGTTCGCATTGAAGGCGCAAGAACAGGATTTGCAAATTACGGCGCAACAAATAATGACGGAAGTGAAGTTGTTATTACTCATAACTCTGATGCTACTAACCATGCTTACGTTTCGAAAAGAACACCATTGGGAACAGGTAACTGGTCAAATGCGGTTACTACCATGCCAATGTGCTGGACAAGAATTGCAACTGGCGGTACTAATAACAACACTGTACATTTGATTGCTACAATGACACCTGCATCTACAAGCTTTGTCAGATATAAAGGTATTTATATTCCTCTGATTTATTCAAGGTCAACCGATGGCGGTACAAACTGGACAACTGCCGACCTTTTACCGGGTTACGACAGCACAATAATAAAGAAAGCCATGGCTGAGGACTATGCTATAGATGCAAATGGAAATACAGTTGCAATAGTTCTTGGCGGATATTATAATGATGCTTATTTGTTTAAATCAACAGACGATGGAGTAAACTGGTCAAAAAAATTAATCTGGCATTTTCCTGATGCTCCTTTTAACCCTGATTCAATTGCACCTACTACTGATACAGTTCCATGTTTTGATGGCTCATTTTCTGTAGTAATTGATAATAGTGGTCAAGTTCATGTTTGGGGTGGCACTACAAGATTTCTTCAAACTGCACTTGGGTCTTACTCATACTATCCATCACAATGCGGAATGATTTACTGGAGAGATGATATGCCAACAATAACAGGTGATTTATCGCTTTGCAGCAATTTCTGCTGGCCATGGAATACTTTTATTGATAGAAATGGCAACGGGATTTGGGATTGCGTACAGCATCAAGGTTGGGTGAATATGCCATTTAATGTTGGCGGAACATCTATGCCAGGTGGCTCAATTGGTGCAGACGGACATTTATATGTTGCTTTTCAGCACATGTCCGATGCCGACCCAAATACATTCCATATTTATGGAACTGATACTGTTCCTTACAGGCATATATTTGCCATAGTTTCTTGCGACAATGGGTCAACGTGGTCAGACGCAGTTGAATTAACTCCTTTCGATGAAGGTATTGATTACGTATATCCTTCTGTTGTAAAAAATACAACTGACAGTTTACGATTGCTGTATGAGGAAAATGATTTACCCGGAACTTCTCTGAATCCATCAACAGGTAATCCCAAGCCGGCAGGATATGAACATGATATTGTATATCTTTCGGTACCACTTGGTGATTTTTCATGCACTTCAACTCCCGAGAAATCCAAAGAAGTTAATAATATAACAGTATATCCTAATCCTGCCAATGATTACACAAATATCACATACACTCTTGCAAAAGCAGGAAGCATAAATATTAGCGTAATTAACATCATGGGACAAAAAGTTTCTTCATACAAAATTGATGGAATAAAAGGAAAGAATTATAAACAATTAAATATCGAAAACTTTGCAAGTGGTATTTATGTTGTGAAGATTGAAGCCGAAGGAAAACTACTTACACAAAAGTTAATTGTAAACTAAAATAAATTTAGTGCAAACAAAAAAGCTGGCTTAATTTAAAGTCAGCTTTTTTATTTTATTAACTCTCCATTGAGCCGCATTAGCTCTGTTTCGGATAATTTAGCATTGTATCTGGCAGTAATTAATCGGTTATATGCAGCAGCCAAACTATTTTGAGCAGTAATCATTTCAATAGAAGTTGCCTGAGAAAGTTTCAATCGTTCAAGACATATTTTTGCATTTTCTTTTGCAAGTTCAATATTATCTTCTTCTATTTTCAATACTTCTAAAGAATATGAATAATTTTTAAAAGCTTTCAGCAAATCGTTATTTACCTGAAGTTTTATTTTGTCAAGCTCATATTGGCTTTTTATTACATCGAGTGAAGCAACTTTAATTTGTCTGTTAATATTAAAACCATTGAAAACAGGAAATGAAATATTAAAACCATAATTAGGTCCAATACCTTGATTAAATAACATGAGTCCGGCGCCGCTTTTACTGTAAGAATAATTATAACCTAATAAAAAATTAAGTTGTGGCATTCTTTGCGATTGAATTTCTTTTAATGATAGTTTTGAAACTTGCAAATTTGATGCATAAAGTAAAACCGACAAATTTTTATCATTTATTTTTGAAAGAATATCATTTTGAGAAATTTTAAAATTTACAGGGATTGAATCAATAACTTCAAATGGCTGTTCAATGGCTCTTGCAATAATTTGATTCAATAGATTTTTTTTCTGTTCAAGATCAACATTCAGTTGCAGCAAAACAGATTTGCCTTCATTCAGGTCAATTTGTGCCTGAAGTAAATCTGTTTTTCCACCGCTCCCGTTTTCAAATTTCACTTTTGCAATTTTAACTCTTTCTTCACTTATTTTGTTGGTTTCGATTTGTGCCAGTATTTCTTGTTTTTGTGATACAATATTGAAATATGCTGAAATTACTGAACTCAATATATTCTGTACATTATCTTTAAAACTGATTAAGCTCTGTGCTTCAAGAGTTGCAAGTTTTTCTTTTGTAATAAACATTTTCATTCCATCGAAGAGAGTCCATGTAAAACCTGCTGAAGCTGTGATTGAATTTGCATTTACATTACTCTTTTTAACTTCTGTTCCGGTTGAATATTTCTGGTCTAAATTATTTATCGTATTATTGTCGGTTGATGTAATGTTTATTTTCGGTAACATTCCTGCATTTCCGGCGGAATTATTTATACCTGCCGCAAGAGTATCGTTCGCTGCAATTAGGATATCATAATTATTTTTCAAAGCAATATTTATTGCTTCATCCAATGTCAAAACCTGCGACAACAGGTTAAAGCAACCCGCAAAAAAGAATAATATTATTAAACCTATTTTACTCCTCAACATCAATTTTCTTTTTAGTTGACAAATATGAATAAACAGCAGGTATTACGAACAAAGTTAAAATCAATGAAAACAGAATACCACCGATAACAACGATACCCATTGAAACACGACTTTTAGCTCCTGCGCCCAATGCCAAAGCAATTGGCATTGCACCAAGAACGGTTGCCAAGCTTGTCATCAATATCGGTCGCAATCGTAATGCAGCAGCATCAATTACCGCATCAACTTTTGATTCACCTTTTATTTGTTTCTGGTTTGCAAATTCAACAATCAATATTCCATTTTTAGTAACAAGCCCTATGAGCATTATCATACCGATTTGAGAAAAAATATTAAAAGTCAGGTTGAACATCCACAATGAAAGTATTGCACCCGCAATTGCAAGCGGTACAGTAAACATTATAATTAACGGGTCAATAAAGCTGTTGAACTGGGCGGCAAGAACAAGGAAAATAAGAATAAGAGCAAGGGCAAATGCAAATAATGTATTTGAAGAACTTTCGGCAAAATCGCGTGATTGCCCCGAAAGATTTGTGTTGAAAGAGTCATCAAGAGTTCCTTTTGCAATTTTATTCATTTCTTCTATTCCGTCGCTCATTGTATATCCTGGTGCCAATCCAGCCGATACGGTTGCTGATTTATAACGATTGTAATGATATAATTGAGGCGGGTTGCTTTGTTCTTCAATTTTCACAAGGTTATCAAGCTGAACCAATTCACCGCTTTTGCTTCTTACGTATAGCTTTGTTAAATCAGCAGGCTGAGTCCTGTCTTCTCTTAATACCTGACCAATTATTTGATATTGTTTGCCATTCATCATAAAATAATCCAACCTTCCGGCACTCAATGCCAACTGCAGAGTTTGAGAAATATCGAGTACCGAAATTCCGAGTTCGCTTGCTTTCAAACGGTCAATGGTAACCTTTAATTCTGGTTTATTAAATTTTAGATTAACGTCATTTGATGAAAATACAGGTGATTTTCTCACTTCATCCAGAAATAAAGGAAGGTTATCTTTTATTTTTTCAAAATTCAGATTCTGAATAACAAACTGAACCGGCAATGCTAACCTCGAGCCTCCGGTTGAAATACTTGGTTCCTGTGAAGTATAAATTCTTCCGTCATTAAACATTCTCAAATATTTATCGGCAGCATCAACAATTTGTTGTTGTGTTCTTTTTCTTCGAGACGGGTCAATTAATCCGATTCTGATTGCTCCTGAATTTGCAGCTCCCGTTCCGCTATAGCCCGGAGATACTAGTTCAAGAAGTACACTTTTTTCGGGAACGGAATCAATTACTGTTTGAGAAATTCTGTCCATGTATTTTTCCATATAACGATATGATGTACCTTCGGGAGCAGTAACACTTATTCTGAATAAACTCCTGTCTTCAAGTGGTGATAATTCTGATTTTAAACTTTTACCAATAAAAAATATTAGAATAAAACAACATAAAACTATAATTATTGACCACCATCTTTTTTTCATAAATGATTGCAGCAAATTGCGATATCCTTTGTCTAAAGAAACATAAAAGGGTTCTGTAAAGTTATAGAACCATGTATGTTTTTGTTTTTTTCTGTTAAGAAAAACATTCAAAACAGGTGTAAGTGAAAGAGAGACGAATGCAGAAATTAAAACAGCTCCGGCAACAACAATTGCAAATTCGCGAAACAATCTTCCGACAAAACCCTGTATGAACATTATCGGCAGAAAAACAACTGCAAGAGTTATGGAAGTTGAAACAACCGCAAAAAATATTTCTTCGGTTCCCTCGCGTGCTGCTTTTATTCGCGGCATGCCGCGTTCAATCCTCTTGTAAATATTTTCAGTAACGACAATACCGTCGTCAACAACAAGTCCTGTAGCAAGCACAATTCCGAGCAACGTCAGAATGTTGATTGAGAACCCGCAAAGATACATTATGAAAAACGTACCTATAAGACAAACAGGAATGTCAATCAGAGGACGGATTGCAATAAGCCAATCACGGAAAAACAAATAAATTATCAGTATAACTAATGTTATTGCTATTAACAGAGTTTCCTGCACTTCTTTGATTGAACGTCTTACGAACTTTGTATTATCAAGAGCGACATCAAGTTTTATATCAGCCGGAAGAGTTTTTTTAATTTGTTCAAGTCGTTTGTAAAACTCATCAGCAATGTCAATATAATTTGCTCCCGGCATCGGAACCAGTGCAAGTCCTATCATTGGCACTCCCGATTCTTTCATTATTGTTTCTTCGTTTTCGGGTCCCAGCACAGCATAGCCAACATCATTGAATTTTACTGTGCCATTTTGAGATTCTTTTAAAATTAAATTATTAAAATCATCTTCTGTTACTAATTTGCCTGATGTTTTTACAGTTAATTCAGTATTACTGCCATATATTTTTCCAGACGGAAGTTCGACATTTTGTTTTAATAATGCATCTTGCAAGTCCTGTATCGTTAATTGATATGCAGCTAATTTCATCGGGTCGAGCCATAATCGCATTGCATATTTCTGTTCACCCCATATTTGAACAGTACTTACTCCTGGAATTGTCTGCAATTTTTCAAGTAAAACGTTGCTTGCATAATCGGTTATTTCTAATTTATTCTTTTTTTCGCTCTGAACTGTCATTGTAATTATTGCACTGGCGTTGGCATCGGCTTTTGTTACAACGGGCGGTGCATCGATATCCTGTGGAAGCTGGCGTGCTGCTTGCGAAACCTTATCCCTTATATCATTGGCGGCAGTTTCGAGGTCTTCACCAAGATTAAATTCAACTGTAATGGCACTCATCCCTTGCGAACTTGTTGATGAAATAGAACGTATTCCAGCAATTCCGTTAATTGCTTTTTCCAATACCTCGGTAATCTGCGATTCAATAATATCGGGATTCGCTCCTTTATAACTCGTACTTACCGTAATAACCGGAGGGTCGATTGATGGGTATTCTCTTACTCCAAGAAATTTATAACCGATAATTCCGAAAATCAAAATGACTATCGAGCAAACCATTGCCAGAACAGGTTTTTTTATGCTTACCGATGATAAACTCATTCTTAATTCAGTTTTTTAAAAATTATTTCGAAGTTCGACATTAAAAAAGTTTAAAGTTTAATGTTTAAAGTTTCGGAATTTTGTGGTTTGTGCCTTTTAACTGATAACTTCTATATTCGACATTCGGTGTTCGATATTCATTATTTTTAAAAATACATTATTATAGATAAATATTAATTTGCAATTTTTTTAAATTTCAGTTTCATATCCGGCTTAAGATATAAAATACCGGTAGTTACAACAGTATCACCGACTTCCAGACCTTCTAATATTTGAACTTCCGATTCGCTTCTTATTCCTGTTACAACTGTTTTAAATAATGCCTTGCCGTTTTTACAAACAACTACTTTCTTTCCTTTTGCTTCGGGAATAATACTTTGCGTAGGTATCATTATTGTTTCAGGAATATCTTTCAAATCCAGAAAAACTTTTGCAAATGTTCCGGGTTGAAGTTTTGCTTTTTCATTATTAAAAATTGCCCTTACCTGAATGCTGCGGGTTGCTTCATCTATTTTAGATTCTATAGCATAAACTTTTCCCGTAAATTCATCGTTGTAAGCATCAATCTTGAAACGAACCTTGTCACCGGCATTAACAATCTGACTGTATTTTTCGGGAATAAAAAAATCTATCTTCAAGGAATCGGTTTGCTGAATTGATGAAATAACAGTGCCCGGGGAAATATATGCGCCTATACTGACATTTCTGAATCCAATTCTTCCGCTGAACGGCGCTTTGATTTCTGTTTTTTCAATTTGTGTTTGAACAATATCAATGTCGGCTTTTATATTGTTAAGCTGCAATAACGCATTATCATAATCCTGCTGCCCAATACCGTTCATGGAAAGCAATTGTTTGAGGCGTTGTTCGGTTGCTTCTGCTACCTGTTTCTGAATAATTAATTTTCTTAATTGTGCCTGAAGTTCGTCGTCATTTAGTTTTACAAGTATTGCTCCCCTGTTTACAAAACTTCCTTCTTTAAAATTTATTTTTATTACCTTTTCGGATATTTCCGATTGCAGATTTACCTGTTCGGCAGACAGTAGTGTTCCGCTTGCTTCAATCTGACTCAATAATTTTTCGGATTTAACAATATAGCCGGTTACAGACAATTCTTTTTGCATTTCAGCTTGTGATTTTTTATTTATCCGCGGAGCACGATAAATTTTATTATAAATTATTATAGCAACAATTATAGCAATTACAATCGAAATAAATATTTTGAAACTTTTCATTTTTGAATTTTCTTAAAAAAATCTAAGGTAACAAATGTAAAAAAGATAATTGTGAAAGTTTATTTTTTTGGAAAAATTAACACCGCACTGTTAACTTCTTTATAAAGCCGCAATAGTCAGGTGAATTTTAAATACCACAGGTTCACAAATATATGGGTGTATTTTTATTATACGAAAAATACTTTCTGTTATTAGATACTTTTAGGGACAATAGGTTTAATTAAACAATATAATTTTATTAAATTATTTTAAACTCATCACTGTCGTTGCCGAAAGGCAATGACTCGCGGTTTTTCTGAAGTTTTTCATAAGAAAGAGTAATGGTTTCGATTAACTCTACATTAGATTTTGTTTTATTTAATACAGTACCTGTATCATCCACCACCGTTGAATCGCCGGAATATACGGCTTTTTTTCCGTCGGTTCCGACTCGGTTAACTCCTATTACATAAGATTGATTTTCGATAGCACGTGCAACCAATAATGATTTCCATGCATTGATTCTGCTCTTAGGCCAGTTGGCAACATAAATCAAACAATCATATTCATATACGCAGGAACTTCTCAAAAATTTATTTCTGCTCCACACAGGAAAGCGAAGGTCGTAACAAATCAAAGGACAAAATTTCCATCCTTTATATGAAATAATAATTTTTTTTGTTCCTGCTTTAAAATGTTCATTCTCCTCAGCCAGACGGAACAAATGTTTTTTATCGTATCTTTCAAATTTTCCTTCGGGAGTCATCCAAATTAAACTGTTATAAAAAAAATCATTTTCTTTCAATATTAAACTTCCGGTAATAACACAATTTTTATTTTTTGCTGTTTCACTCATCCATTGAATTGTTTTGCCATTAGTGTCTTCTGCAAGCTTTTCGGTATTCATGGAAAAACCGGTAGTGAACATTTCGGGTAAAATTATTATATCGGTTGGTTTATTTATTGAAGAAATTTTTTCGGAAAAAAGAGCAAGATTTTTATCAATATTTTCCCAAACAATATCAGATTGAATAATTGTAATGTTTATATCCTGCATAACGTATTTAAATAACCTTAAAAAGCGATTTAATTATAATTTTTTAATAATTATAGCTGCGAGAAAACAAAAATTAACAACAAACTACAAACAACAAACTTTTTAAATTTTAATTTTTCAGGCGACTTTCAGTTTCTGAATTCCTGATTTTATCAGCTTTTGTTGAGCATAGTCGATATCAATATTGAATATTTTTTCATCTTTATCAGGCATGTCATACATGGCATCGAGCAATATTGCTTCGCAGATTGAACGGAGTCCGCGTGCACCAAGCCGAAATTCTATTGCTTTGTCAACAATAAAATCAAACACTGCATCGTCAATATTAACTTCAACTTCGTCAATTTCAAATAATTTTTTGTATTGCTTGATGACAGCATTTTTCGGTTCTGTTAAAATTCGGCGTAATGCTTCTCTGTCGAGCGGATTCAAATATGCAATGACAGGCAAGCGACCAACAAGTTCGGGAATAAGTCCAAAGCTGCGCAAATCCTGCGGTGCCACATATTGAATAAGATTTTCCTTGTCAATATTTTCTTTTTCTTTATTAATATTATATCCTATTATTTGAGTTTGGATTCTGCGTGCAATTTTTTTATCAATTCCGTCAAAAGCACCGCCGCAGATAAATAAAATATTTTGGGTATTCACCGGAATAAATTTTTGTTCGGGATGTTTTCTGCCGCCTTGAGGAGGAACATTAATGACAGCACCTTCCATGAGTTTCAGTAATGCCTGTTGAACACCTTCACCTGAAACATCTCTTGTAATTGAAGGGGTATCGCTTTTTCGCGCAATTTTATCAATTTCATCAATAAAGACAATGCCTTTTTCGGCGGCAGCCGGGTCATAATTCGATGCTTGCAATAACCTTGTAAGAATTGTTTCAACATCTTCACCAACGTAGCCCGCTTCGGTAAGCACCGTTGCATCGGCAATGCAAAACGGGACATGAAGCATTTTGGCAATAGTGCGTGCCAAAAGAGTTTTGCCAGTACCAGTTTCTCCAACAAGAATAATATTTGATTTTTCTATTTCAACATCATTTTCCTGTTTTGTTATTTTCTGGTTAATGCGTTTATAATGATTATACACAGCAACCGACAAAACTTTTTTTGCTTTTTCCTGACCAATAACATACTGGTCAAGAAATGCTTTTATTTCTTTTGGTTTGTATAAATGATTAAAAGCAAAATTTTTGTTCTTTTTTTCGGAAAATGTTTGTTTCACTATTTGTT
Organism: Bacteroidales bacterium; assembly: GCA_041671145.1. Classification (NCBI taxonomy): domain Bacteria; kingdom Pseudomonadati; phylum Bacteroidota; class Bacteroidia; order Bacteroidales; species Bacteroidales bacterium. The sequence continues at coordinate 11,767 of JBAZBZ010000009.1, forward strand.
GTGCCTGTTCAACACAATCGCTGCAAATAAAGCCATCGACGCCCGAAACTAACATTTCGGTATCATTTTTATGTCGCCCGCAGAACGAGCATTTATCTTCTTTTGTCATATTTGGAACAAAAAATAATTAGAGTTTATATTTAAATTAATTTTCCCGCAGATAACATTGATATTAGCAGAATTTATTTCAGCGAAAATCTTCGTTATCTGCGGGAGACAAAAACTTTAATTTTCATTTTTCTACTTTATGAACAGCCACTAATTATAAATTTTTTCTCGGTTTGGTAAGAATTTCATCAATCATGCCATATTCTTTGGCTTCATCGGATGTCATCCAGTAATCACGGTCGCCATCTTTCCACACTCTTTTAATCGGTTGATTTGAATGAAGTGCAATAATATCATAAAGTTCTTTTTTGAGTTTTTGGATTTCCCTTGCGGTGATTTCGATATCTGAAGCTTGTCCTTCGGCACCTCCTGAGGGTTGATGAATCATAATTCGCGAATGCTTAAGTGCAGTACGTTTACCTTTTGTTCCTGCACATAAAAGTACAGCACCCATTGAAGCAGCCATACCTGTGCAAATTGTCGCAACATCGGAAGAAATATACTGCATCGTGTCATAAATGCCAAGTCCTGCGTGTACCATACCTCCCGGAGTATTTAAATAAATCTGAATTTCCTTTCTTGTATCGGCTGATTCAAGAAAAAGCAGTTGTGCCTGAATAATGTTTGCAACATAATCGTCAATAGGCACGCCGAGAAAGATGATTCTGTCCATCATAAGACGGGAGAATACATCCATTGTTGCAATGTTTAATTGACGCTCTTCAATAATCATCGGTGAGATGTAACTATCGGCAACCACTCTGTATTTGTCAAGAGTTAACGGGTTGATGCGCCTGTGCTTTGTTGCATATTTTCTGAATTCGTCTGGTTGAAACATAGTTTTTGGTTTTTAATGTAAATGTTCGGTTAATAATTTAATATAATCATCATACGAAATTTCTTTTATTTCCGATTTGACTTTTTCTTTGAAAAAAACTTTTAACTTTCCGTCAAATAATTCTTCATATATCTTTTCAACTTGCTTTTTATCGGACATTACGCTTTGCACAACTTTTGCAGTTTCCTCAGGAGTTGCTTCCTTTTTGATGTAGCTCCATTGCTTTTCAATATATTTTTTAATGTAATCTTCTATTTCTTCTTTTTTTATTTCAATATTATTTTCTTTTGCAATGTAACTTTCAATTATTTGCCATTTTAAGCTTCTGGAGTATTTTTCGTATTCTTTTTCGATTATGTCCTGTGTTACTTTTTCATTGCTTTCCATTATGTATCTCTTTAGAAACACATCGGGAAGTATCAAGTCGGTTTTTTCAATAAGCTCGTCAATAGTGTCGTGCATGAATTTCTGAGCTGTGTCAACTTCAAAAGATTCTTCGAGTTTTTCAGTTACTTTAGTTTTAAATTCTTCATCAGTGTTTACAATTCCTTCGCCAAAAACTTTATTAAATAAATCCTGATTTACTTCAGCAGGTACGAATCTTATTATTTCGTTAACGGTAAACTGAAAATCAGATTTAAGGTTTTCAACTTCTTCCTTTTTTATTTTCAGCATGTATGCCAAATCCGTAGTATTTTCAAATGCTTCAGAGGGTTTAACTTTTACAATATCTCCTTTTTTTATTCCAATAAATTTATTTCTCGATTCTCCATTAATTTTATTTATTGCAACGGAAGTAATGTTTTTTATTCCGTTTTCTTTAATGCTTCCTTCTTCATTTAATTCAACAAATTCGCCTGATAAAACATCGTTGCTTTCAGAAATTTCGGGATTTGTTCTTTCAGAATATGTTTTTGAATAACGTTCTATTTGCTTGCTGATAACATTTTCGTCAATTATTATTTTGTATTGCTGAACTTCTATTTTTGAAAAGTCAATATTTACTTTTGGTTTAATGCCAAGGTCAAAATAAAATTCATAATCACTTTCATTTTCGAGGTCAATTGGTTTTGTTTTTTCGACATTAGGCAATGGACTTCCAAGTATTTCAATATTATTTTCTTTCAAATATTTTTCAATTGAGTCATAAGCAGTTTTATTAACTTCCTCGAGAACTACAGATTTTCCGTACATTTTTTTTACCATTCCCTGTGGAACATGCCCCGGTCTGAAACCCGGCAAGCTCATTTTTCTCTGAAGTTCCTTTAGTTGTTTATCAACCTTTGCGAAATAATCTTCTTTTGCAACTTCCACTTTCAACGTAGCATTAAGCTCGTCAACATTTTCTCTTGTGATATTCATCTTTCAACTTTTTTAATTATTTTGGTGCACCTCATGGTTCTTAGTTCGAACCAATTTATTAATGATTTAAAACTAATTTATCAATTTAAAATGCAAAGGTAGAAAAATAAATATATAAGTAAAAAACAATTTAATCCCGAACCTACGTTGATATTAAAGTTAAATAGTTAACAAGATTTTCAAAATACACGAATACCAATAAAAAGCACAGGTTTTTCTCAAAAGCCAAGACCACCCCCTTTCGCAATTACCTGCCGTTATTTGTTTTGAAAGCACATAATATATTATACCATTAAAACCTATTAAAAAGTACTATAAAATATTAGCAAATAGTACATTATATCAAAAAACCCTTTATTTTATTTTTTAAAACAAAATTTTTATTTTATTATTGCTTCATCAAAATCAAAAAAAAGGGAACTAACTAAAAATTAAAGTATATGAAAAAATTAATTCTAACAATTTGCGTTATTTTGTTCATGGTACATATAATAAAAGCAGGAGGAAATCAACCAAATCCTCCGAGTGATTCTACTTATGCTCAATTAACTTTTCAGACCACAATCCATGATTACGAGCAGGTAACAAAAACAGAATCCAATAACGTTCCTGCCGGTGATTATACTTTTACTTTCACAAACACTGGCACAAAAGCATTAATTATTGATTCGGTAAAAACAAGTCCCGACTATGTTACAGTAACATGGTCAAATACTCCTGTGTTGCCAAATGGCACAGGAACTATAACCGTTAATTATAACACTACAATGCCTGGCATTATTAATAAACAGGTTTGTATTTTTTCAAATGCGTTAAATTCTCCTGTAGTGTTGACAATAGTTGGGAATGTAACCAATTAGTGTTATTAGTCATTTGTCAATAGTTATTAAAAAATAAATTCTGAATATAAATATAAAAGTACCGAAACTATAAACCATAAACATTTTATAATTATGAAAACACCTGCAAATACATTAAAACATGCCACTACAGCCGTAATCGTTTTTACACTGATTTTATTTAATATTTTCTCAACAGCATTAGCAGCAACAAGAACGGCATCAGTAACAGGCAACTGGAGTTCGACAACCACATGGGGCGGCTCGTCAGTTCCAACGTCTTCCGATGATGTTGTTGTTAACAGCGGAATTACCGTTACTGTGGATGCTGCTGCTGAATGTAACTCCATAACAATAAATGCGAATAGTGCAGGTTCAGCAAATGGAATTACAATCAGCGATTCTTATACATTAACAGTTACCGATGCTATTAGTATCACTGCCCCATCGTCATTTAAAACATCACTAATCGCTGTAAATGCAGGAACACTTAATGCAGGAAGCATTGCAATACATGGAGGTTCTCTTGCCACAAGTTCACTAACAGTTTCTACTGGTACTATTAATTGTTCAGGTGATATTTCATTCACAGGTGGACCATCTGGAGTAAATCTCACATTCACAGGAGCAGGAACATTAACCATCGGAGGAAACCTTGGCTCAGGTGGAACACTCACAGCATCAACAGGAACAGTAAATTTTAGCGGTTCGGGCACACAAACCATTGCCAGTTATACATTCAATAATCTCACAATATCAGGCACAGGAAATATTTCAGCAATAGGAAATTTAACAGTAAACGGAACTTTATCAGTTTCATCAGGAAGTGTCCTGAATTTAACTTCAAGTTATGTTTTGTCAGGTACATTATCAACAATAACAAATGATGGAACAATAAAAACATCGTACACAACAGGATACTATTCCCCAATACCAACAGGAAAAACATGGGGCGGAACAGTAGAATATGCTTCTGCTTCCGGCTCCCAAACAATAGTTGCAGGAACATACAATAATTTACAACTTGATAATACAAGCGGAACTAATACCGCAGGCGGAATTTTAACAGTAAATGGCACTCTGACAGTACCTGCCAACGGAACATTAAGCATGAGCAGTTATAAATTACAAGGCACATTAACAACAATAAATAACAGCGGAACAATTACAACGAGTGTGTATAATGATGCAACACCAATACCCTCAGGCAAAACATGGGGAGGTACAATAAATTACGACCGTTTTATGGGAGGACAAACAATAGTTGCAGGAACTTATAATAACTTAACAATGAATACCGGCACAAACACTGCCGGAGGCGATATAACAGTTAACGGAACTCTTACATGCAACACATTTAATTTAAGCACATATAAGCTTGATGGAAATTTATCAACTGTAACATTCAGCGGCACAATTAAAACATACTGCACACAAAACCCACCACTCCCCGCAGGAATTAACTGGTCAGCGAACAATGGAACAGTTGAATTTGCTGCAAGCACAGGAGGACAGTATATTCCTGCCGGAACATATTATAACCTGCAACTCGATAATACAAGTAATGCAAATACAGCCACAGGCAATCTTATAGTGAACTACAGTGTAACAACTCAGGCAGGCGGTACTTTGGATATGGCGACATATACACTTGGAGGTAGCTTATCAAATACATTTATGGCAAATAACGGAACTATAAAAACATACAATACAAGTTCAACGCCAATCCCATCAGGAAAAACATGGAGCGGAACAATAGAATATGCAACTCAAACAGGAGGACAAACAATTGTTTCAGGAACATATTATAATTTAAAACTTGACAATACAAGCGGAACTAACACAGCAGGAAGCAACCTTACAGTAAGCAATGCGTGGACTACCACTACCGGTGGAACTTTAGATATGGGCACATATACACTTTCCATTAATTTATACGCATACCATAACGGCATATTAAAAACTTCAAACACATCTTCAACGCCATTTCCTTCAGGAAAAAACTGGACTACCGGCGGCTATACAGGAACATTTGAATTTGCAATACTTTCAGGAGGACAAACAATTCCTACCGGAACATATTATAATTTACAACTCGATAATACAAGCGGCACTAATACTGCCGGTGGTAATTTAACAGTAAATGGCACTCTAACAACAACTGCCGGAGGTACTTTGAGCATGGGTTCTTTCGGCTCCTATAAATTGTTGGGAACATTATCAACAATAAATAATAATGGAACAATTGTAACATACTCATACGCTGATGCCACACCAATACCCACAGGCAAAACATGGGGAGGCACAATAAATTACGCTTACACTGGCAGTAAGCAGACAGTTGTTGCAGGGACATACAACAATTTAACAATAAGCGGCGGAGGTACAAGCACAGCAGGAGGCAATATAACAGTTAACGGCACTTTTACCAATGGAACGAGTGAAAATTTTGAAACGGCTAATTATATTATAAATTGCAAGGGAGATGTATCAAACAGCGGACTTTGTTATGATTTGGGATGCGGAACAGGAAAAATATTACTCAACGGAACCACAAACCAAAATATAAACGGCGGACAATTTGAACGTCTTGAATTGGATAATACAGCAGGAGTAACACTAACAAATTCAATAACAATAAAGGGCTCAGGCACGGGTTGTAATTCGAGATTAATAATGACCAACGGAAATCTAAACCTGAACGGGAATCACATAACATTAGAAACAACTTACGGAGCAATAAGTAACGAAACCAATGACAGAAGAATATATGATGCAACAGATGACGGCTATATTACTTTCACGAAAACACTTTTGGCAAATACTACTTACGACAACATTGCCGGCATGGGAATTAAAATAATAACAGATGGAACAGCACCCGGCTCTACAGTAATAAAGAGAGGACATAAAGTACAAACCTTACCAATCAATTCTTCAATTAAAAGATACTTTGATATAACCCCAACAACAGATCAAGGGCTTAATGCAACATTACGCTTATCCTATTTCGACAATGAACTTAACGGCTCGCAGGAAGCTGCATTTAACCTTTATCGTTCAACAAACACAGGAAGCACATGGTCTACAGAAACTCCCACTTCTATTGATTACATAAATAATTATGTGGAAAAAACAGCAGTAAATTCTTTATCCCGATGGACAATTGGAAGCTATTGTACAAATACTTTAGCTATAAATCCACCAACAGCAACAATATGCAATGGAGCAACAGCAAGTTTAACCGCAAGTGGAGCCGATACATATACTTGGAGTAATACTGAAACAGAAAGCTCAATAACGATAAATCCGACAACTACATCAACATATAGTGTAATTGGAATAAACAGTAGTGGATGTACAAGCATTGCACAGGTGGTTGTAACAGTGAACACGTTACCAAACATAACAGCAAGCGGAGCAACAATATGCGAGGGAACAATTGCAAACATAACAGCAAGCGGAGGCAACACATATATTTGGAATAATTCGGCAACTGGAAGTTCAATAACTGTAAATCCTACAGCAACAATAACATATTCTGTAACGGGAACTGATGGGAATGGATGTACAAACATCGCACAGGCAGTTGTAACAGTAAATTCATTGCCAACTATTACTGTTAATAATGCAATAATATATATAGGTTCATGTGCAACTCTCACAGCAAGCGGAGCAAGCATATATACATGGAATTACGGATTGGGAACAGATAATCCGATAACTGTTTGTCCTACTGTAAATACTACTTATTGTGTAACAGGAACAGATGCCAATGGCTGTACAGCAACTGCAAGCACAATAGTAATATTATTAAATCCAAATTTTGTTGATGGGAAAATATATTTCAAAATAAAAGAACTTAAAAGTTCTGTAAGTATTGATGACCCCGATTTTCAAATTCTGAACCAGAAATATTCGATAACTTCTTTTGGTCAGGCATTTACTGAATACAGAGCCGTTTCATCCGAGCTGGATAAAATATATAAAATGCAAATAGCAAACATTGGCTTAATAGATAATGCTATTGCGGATTTGAAAAATCTATTTTATATTGAATATGCTGAAAAATGCCCTATGGTGAAGCTATTTCAGGATGACCCCGAGTATGTGAACGGACACCAGTGGTATCTGAATACTATTAATGCAACAAATGCATGGAATGATATTTCCGGAAATAACAATCATGCTGTAATAGCAATTATTGATAATGAATTTTTTACAACGCATGAAGATTTACAGGGAGTATTTTTACAAGGTTGGGATTTTGCAGATAATGATAATAACGTTAACCCTCCTTTAAATCACCAAACACAACATGGAACAGGTTGTGCAGGTATGGTTGGTGCTCTGACTAATAATAGTATTGGCATTGCATCCATTTCACATAATAATGTCGGAAATCCAAGATTGCAAATATTACCTATAAAAGTTCAAAGAGACGATAGCCTTTTACTCAATCGTTCTTCTATGATGGATGCAACGTGGGTATATAACGGGTTAGCTTATGCTGTTTTAAACACTACACATCCAAAAGTTGATGTAATAAGTATGTCGTGGGGATTCTATGCTGATAATTCAGTTAATGTTAATGGTAATTTTTATACTCTACAGCAATTAATAAATGAGGCATATAACAGAAATATAGTTTGTGTAGCAGCAGCGGGAAATGAGGGATGTCAATATAGTCAATTCTGCCCGACCATAGGAGGCACCTTGCATGTTTATCCTGCAGAATGCGAGCATGTAATTACTGTTGGCTCAACAGATTCGCTTGACCACAGAACAGTTTTTACAAATTTCGGAAATGCTATTGATGTTATGGCACCCGGTGGCTATGCAATACGAACTACCGCTTCAAACCCAAATAATACAAGTTCCTATACTTATGTTGCAGGCACATCATGTTCCTGCCCGCTTGTTGCAGGAATATGTGGTTTAATGAGGGTTTTAAAACCAAACTACGATGTAAATTCGATAGAAACCTGTTTGAAAAATGGTTGCATTAACATTGATGCACAAAATCCAGGATTTAATGGTGCTTTGGGTGCCGGAAGAGTGGACGCACATAATGCTTTGACATGTATAAACAATGCGGTACCATCGGCAAAAATAATTTGGCAATCATCACAAACCACTTGTGCCTACACACCACAAAAAGTATTATTGGATATTCACGGAGCTACTCCATATCAAGTTACACTAAGTAATGGACAAATTTTAAATACATCAGCAAGACCTTTTTATGCAGATGTAATTCCTGATTTGACAAATAGCACTATTTCCATACAAAGTGTGACTGATGGAAGCGGAGCAAATGCAACAATTTTGGGTAATGGAGCTAATTTTAATGTAGTGAATTGCTGCGGAACATTACTGGGTAATGGTAATTTTAATGATTATCCAGGACGGTGCGGCCATGGGGAATTTGTTGCAGATCAGCATTGTTATACTAATAATAAAGATGGTCATGGTACTTATATGATTAACTATATTTCTTTAACAAAAGGAAATGCTTTATATGAAGATGGTCCTTTTGGGGTTCCTGTGGATACAGCATTTTGTTGGCCACAAAATGAACTAAGATTACCTTGGAGACTTTGGGAACAAAATAATATAAACATAACTCCCAACAATCAATATTTCATAGGTTTCTTCACAAGAGGTGGTGCTTCAAATTGTATAACGTTTACAGGTGATATGCACTTACGAGTTAGAATGACAGATGCTGGTGGCAGAAGAGATTCGATGAACTTCATACCGCAGGGAGAACCAATTCACTCCGGGTGTACTGGAAATACTCAGGGTTCCAGTGATAGTTTATATCAAAGTAGTTTTGTGTGGAACTGTCCATTGAACTTTGTTGGTCCAATCACATTTTCATTATTGCAAGTTGATAATTTCAATGGTTACGCTTATGATTATTATATTGATGATATAGAACTAAGACCAATAAATAATTATGTTGTAACTTTAAATCCTCCGAGTTCAACAATTTGTCCGGGTGATTCGGTTGTATTAACTGCTAACGGAGCAAATACATATATATGGAGCAATGGCTTAGGAACAGGAAATCAAAAAATCGTAAAACCTCTTGCAACCACAACATATTATGTAACCGGAACAAATGCCGGCGGTTGTACAAATATTGTATCGGCAGTTGTTACCGTAATACTTAATGTTACAGACACAATTACTAACGAAACCTGTCATTCCTGTAATGGCTCAATAATTCAAACAGTAGCATTAACATGTGGAACACCTCCGTTCAGCTATTTATGGGATATATCAGTAGGAGAATTTGGATATCTGACAACCAAAGATGCAAACAATCTATGTCATGGGGTATATACCTGCACAATAACTGATAGTATCGGCGGCCAATTTGTTCAACATTATACAGTGGGATATAACAATATGCCGGGAATGGATAAAACAGTTTCATACACGGGACAAAATGCAGCTGATACAAATTTATGGCCAACAGTAAATCCATTTGGGCAGAATATCGGAGTGGAAGGCAACCTTACTATTAACAGAAATATTACTTTCACAAACTGTACATTTAATATGGCTGCGGGCACATCAATACATGTGAATGCGGGATACACACTAACTCTGAATAGTTGTGTAGTTCAAGCAAGTCCTGTTTGCAGATTAATGTGGGATGGAATATACGTAACAAACAGTACTGCAAAAATCGAAATGGTTAATTGTATTGTTTCAGATGCTAACTATTCTGTAAGAATTGAATATGGGGGTAATTACAACATTACGTCATCAGATTTTAATAACAATTACATTTCATTATATATTGGGAATATGCCCGATGGCTCTGGTTCTACTGGTTATTTAGATATCAATAAAAGGTTTTCCGGTAATACAATAACTGCAGGAGCATTGTTGCCAGGAGGATATGGTAATTTTTCCTATTATGGTGCATATATAAATACTTATCACGGAACATATTTAGGTAATGATTTAATTCAAATAATTTTATACGATGATGTATTCAATGGTAATTTTGTAAACTCAGTTTATATGTCTGATGCCGATGTTAAAATTGATAACATTACAATAACTAACAATGGAGGTACTGGCGCTAAAATTAGCAAGATACCGCAGAAAATTGATATAATAAACAGTCATATAAGCGGAACAGGTTATGGAATATATTTTACAAGTTTTTTTGAAAATTTAACATCTTATCAGAAACTTTTGAATATAGACAACAATACGATTAGTAACTTTGACAATACAGCAATATATTTTAATGCTGCTTATAATTATCCCTACACTGTAAATGTTACTAATAACAATATAGACCAAAGCCCAAAAAACGGTGGAACAGGAATACAGGTAATGGCTGTATATAGTGCCGGAAAAGCAAATATAAACTACAATAGAATAATAGGCGCCAGCGTGAACAAAGGAATATCAATAGACAATTTTGCTGCTCCATATTCAAGTATCGAAGCAAATACTATAGAAATATACAGTTCTTCGCAAGCGCCTGCTGTTGGCAGATATGGAGGTATAATTGCTCATAATTGTGCAAATATAATAATACGATTTAACGCTGTACATGGACCCGATTTATGGAAATATTGGATAAACGGCATAGAAGTAGAATATAGTGCGGGAGCAAGAGTTACATGTAATAACGTTAATGATGTGGGATTTGGTTTGTGGTTTGGAGGCAATTGCCCGGGAACACAAGCATTATGTAATACAATGGATAATTATCTTGTTGGTTTTAATTTAAACTGGAACCCGGGTATGGGACAGCAAGGTTCACAAACTCCCGATGCTCCCTCCGACAATCAATGGGAAGGATACATGCCGCCGCTACCTGATGGAGCTCATACACGTGCAACCGAATCTGATGGTTCACAAACTCCTTTATTTGTGAGAAATAACAATGGGCTCAATCCTCCTTTAGTTCCTACTGTTAATACTTATAAGGGAATAGGAATACCAATTGCAATTAATGATTTTCATAGTAATACACCTATAGGTGAGGGTGTCTGTTGGTATGCGCTTATGACAGGAAAGAATCCAAGCAACAATAGTGTAAGCGGCAATACGAGAGGAATCAGGGACTCGGAAAACGATAGTATAGAAAAACGAGATAGCATAGAAAAAATAATTGCTTATAATAAATTCAAATATACCGTCAATCCCGAAGAAAACAAATGGCTCAATATGGCATACTTATATTCAAAGCTTGATAAAAACAAGAATTCATTGAACAACGATGCACAATACCAAAAAGTATATGACAGCTTAAGCACTACTTCGGTGGATAATATACATGGCTTTTATAAAGAGCTTTCGGATACAACAGCAAGCAATAAGCAACAGGTGATTAATAACCTCCTTATGCTTAATAATAGCATTGTTCCGACAACTTTGGTTGATGAAACATATAAAAAAGTAAATAGCATTTATCTTGAAACTTTTGCAGTAAATAACATTAAATTGACACCACAGCAGATAAGCGATTTAACTGAAGTTGCAATGCAATGTCCTTATAAATACGGTAATGCGGTAAGTGAAGCAAGGGCTATGCTCAAATTACTTGATAGTAGCAGTGTATTTATGAACGAATGTGAAAAGCCAGTTGTTATGAATAATGAAAGAAGTAGAGGAAATGGGAAAAATGAAAAAGGGAACGGAGAAAGTTCAAGTATTTATGAAAATAATATAAGCAAGCCATTTAATGTTTACCCGAACCCCGCAAATGACAAGCTATTTGTTGAATATAACTTGAATGAAAAACAAACCGGTAGTTTTGAACTATATGATATTATTGGGAATAAAGTAGCTTCATATAAAATTAACAGCAATCTTAATTCAATGCAAATATCTATCAATAGTTTGCAGGGAGGAATTTATACTTATAAAATTATTGTTGATAACAATGTTGTAAAAGTAGATAAACTTGTAATAATCAAATGAAGATTTTGAGTTGGAAGTTTGGAAAAGGTTGCGTTAATTTGTAAAAGGATGCAACCTTTTTCATATTTTTATGGTCTTTATTTTAAAACCCATTCAGTGAGGTTTGGATGACAAATGAAAAAAATAATATTATTAATATTGCTAATTATTTTTACGGCTTTATTAAAAGCACAAGACCAGCTATATAATCTCATTAATAATTATAGTTTTGAAGATTCTATAAAATGTCCTTATGCACAAGGACAAGTAGAATTTGCTAAACATTGGATTGCACCTGTAACAATTTCATCTCCTGCAGAATATTATAATGGGAATTGTTCTGGTGGATTGGGGGGGGCTTTCAGTACCCCCAATGCAATATGCGGCTACCAAATACCAAAAACAGGAAAAGCTTATATTGGATTTCATGGTGTTGCTCATGCAAAATCAAAAACAAATATAGATAAAGATGCAAGAGAATATATAGAAACACAATTTATAGATTTGCTAAAAATAAATAACAACTATTACATTAACTTCTATATAAGTTTAGCAGATAAGTCAGGTTATGCAATAAGTTCAATGGGTGCACATATTTCGGATACATTAATACATAAAAATTCAGATTATAAGTATTTCCCTTTACCCACCCAAATACAAAACATAAAAGGGAAAATAATAGCCGACACAATAAATTGGACAAAAATAAGTGGAATATATAAGGCACAAGGTGGAGAGCAATATATAACAATAGGTAATTTTAATACAGATAGTTTGTCTGATACGTTATGTATAAACCCAAGTGCATGGCTTTTTGAATCTGCTTATTATTATTTGGATGATGTATCGGTATATGATATAACCGCAGAAGCAGGGCGGGATACGGCAGTATGCGGAATGTTAAAAGACAGTGTTCAGCTTGGTTCTCATGGTTTGAGTTTTTGTAAATACCAGTGGTCTCCGATAGTGGGGCTTGGCAATCCGAATATAGCAACCCCAAAGGCAATGCCAAGTGTAAATACAACTTATACGCTTACAGTTTCGTTTGCAGATACTGTTTTTACAGGCGCGGCAATAGATACAATATATACAAGCGTTACAACGGATACGGTGGTGATAAAAGTTGACAGTTGGCAGTTAGCAGTGAGCAGTAGTAAAAATAATATATGTACTGGTGAAAGTGTAGTGCTTACGGCAAGTGGAGGGGTTTTATATACGTGGAACGGCGGTCAGAGTGCGGAAAATATAACAGTGTCGCCAACAGCAAACACAACATATACAGTAACGGGAACAAATACAGATGGCTGCTCAAATACAACAGAAGTAGTTATAAATGTTAATCAACCCCCCAATATCAATGGTAACGGTAATTTAAGTATATGTAAAGGACAATCTACTGCGTTATCAGCAGATGGATGCAATTCATATATTTGGAGCAACGGAATTAACAATAGTTCAATTATTGTAACTCCAACTAATAGTACAACATATTTTGTTACAGGAAGTGATAATAATGGATGTACAGCAATGGATTCTGTTATTGTAAATGTCATAAATTTACAAAGCCCTGTAATTAACTTAGGAAAAGATACTGCAATTTGTATCGGAGATGAAGTTACAATTCAATTGCCGATTAATGATTACACATATATTTGGCAGGATAGCTCGAAATTAAATTATTATACAGTCAGAGATACGGGGTTGTATATTGTAAGAGCAACCAATATTTGCGGCTCGTTTACAGATTCCATTCATTTCAGAGAAGATAATTGTTATTGCAATGTTGATGTTCCTTCTGCATTTTCTCCTAATGGTGATAGAGAAAATGACATACTTTATCTTCGTGGTAAATGCGTAGAAAATATTAATTTTTATGTTTATAACCGCTGGGGACAAAAGGTTTTTGAATCGCATGACTTGTCTCAGGGATGGGATGGTACTTTCAATGGTAAAAAAATGGATATGGCTGTATTTGTATATTATTTAAGTGCAGAAACTTCTTCAGGTGAAAAAAGGATAATTAAAAAACAAGGAACAATTTCATTAATAAGATAGCAAAAACAATGATTGAATGTTTAAAAAAAATATTTTATTTGTTATTAACAAGTAGTTGCTTTTTATTTGGGTTTAATTGTTATTCTCAGGATATTCATTTCTCGCAGTATTTTTCTTCTCCGCTTTTTTTAAACCCTGCTTTAACAGGGCAATTCAATGGTAATTTTCGTTTTGCATGCAATTATAAAAGCCAATGGGTTGCTGTAGCCAACAACTCTTTTAAAACATTTGCAAATTCAATTGATGCTTCTATATATAAAGATAAACTTTTTATGGGGTTGTCTTTTTTTAATGATAAAGCAGGAGATTCTAAAATGGGTTTAACAGAAGTTAATTTGTCTATTGCAACACGGGTGCCATTAAATAAGAATAATTCTTTAACAGCCGCAATACAAAACGGTGGAGCACAAAGAAGTATTGATTTCAGCAATTTAACTTGGGATAATCAATATGATGGAAATACTTTTAATAAATCCTTACCATCGGGTGAAAAACATAATATCTCTAATTTCAATTATTTTGATTTGTCAGCAGGATTGTGTTTGATTTCTAAAATAAACGACAATGTTAATTTTAATTCAGGGATAGCCGGATTTCATTTAAACAATCCGAAACAATGTTTTATTTATAGTGATAACAAATTACATTCAAAATTAACTATTCATAGCTACATGGAATTTAAACAAAAAAAATCAAATACTACATTAATTCCTTCAATTATTATTCTTAAACAAGGAACTGCTTACGAAACAGATTTAGGGTTTATGATAAAATATAAATTAGGAATGGACTCAAAATATACCGGAGTTAATGTGTCATCAAATCTTACGCTTGGCGGATTCTACAGGATAAATGATGCAGCAATTCTGTACGCACGCCTAATATATAAGAACAATTATTCGATAGGATTAAGTTATGATATAAATGTATCTCCGCTCAATACTGTGAGCAATGCCAAAGGAGGAGGTGAAATTAGTATAATATACATTTTTGAAAAGAAAAATAATTCTGTTAAAACAATATCCTGTTTGTAAATTATTTTTTTACATTGTATATTAATTTCAGAAATGGTTCGTTAAAGATGGGAAGAAATGGAAGATGCATAGAAGCGGTAACTGTAATTAGATAAGACATTATGAATATAACATTAAAAACAAAACATCATGAAAAAGCTAATTTTTACACTAACAATGCTCTTAGTAGCAGCTGGTACTTTCGCACAACTCACTGTTAGTACTAATACCCCCGACACAATTTGTATTGGGAATTCAGCAATTTTAACAGCCAGTGTTTCCGGTGGTACGCAACCTTATTACTATACATGGAGCACAGGCGAAAATTTTTCAGCAATTGCCGTTTCTCCGAGTGTTACTACAACATATACAGTTACTGCAATTGATAAAAATTCTTTAACTGGCACGGCTCAAGCAGTTGTTGCAGTTGTTAATCAACAAGCAGCAATTTGGGCAATAGGAGCAACAATTTGTAATGGTGAATGTGTTAACGTACATACAGGAGGAGTAGAAAAATATACTTGGGATACAGGCGAAACAACAACTTCGCTATTTGTTTGTCCCACTGTAACAACAACATATCGTGTAACAGGCACAAATAAATATGGATGCTGGGGCACTGGCATGTCAGTTGTTTATGTTAATCCGAAGCCAAATATAACTGTTGCGGGAAACACAATTTGTCAGGGATGGTGTATTGATTTATTAGCAAGTGGAGGAAGTACATATACATGGAGTATAGGTGCAATTAGTAACCCTATCAATGTTTGCCCTACAGTTTCGACTACATATTATGTAACAGGAACAGGAATCGGATGCACTAATATTGCACAAGCAGTTGTAACAGTAAATTCCAAACCACAAGTATTTGCAAACTGCGAGACAATAACACAAGGGCAATCAGCAACCTTATGTGCAAGCGGAGCCGACACATATACATGGAGTTTATATTATTCGGGTTATCCTAATGTTGGAACAGGTTCTTGTATCACGGTATCACCAACAACAAACACGGTGTATTATGTAACAGGAATAGATGCGAATGGTTGCACTAATATGACTACGTGTATTGTTACCGTTACTACTGGTATAAATGAAAAAAATGATAATAATATAGGAATAAATATTTTTCCTAATCCTGCAAATAGTAAGTTGACAATCGAAACCCCGCAAACATCAGAAGAAAGCACAATTACAATTTATAACATAAACGGCGAAGAAGTAACAAAACAGCGAACAGCAAATAATAAACAGCAAATAGATATAAGCAATCTTCCACCCGGATTTTATATTATAAAAATTATAAACGAGAAAAAGGTTTGTGTGTGGAAGTTTTTGAAAGAATGAATAAAAAGGAATGATGAATATAATTTCGTTTGCATAGGATGGAAAATAAATTGAAAAATTGAAAATGAAAGAAAATAATTTTTCTTGTTGTCAGGTAATTTCAAAAGATTTGACCATGCTATGAATTGGGATAAAATTAAATTGATAGACCAATATATTCGGAAAAAGAAAACCGGCAATTCAAAAAAAATTGCAAAAAAATTAAAAATTTCCGAAAGAAGTTTTTTCAATTATTTAAAAATAATGAAATCTATGGGAGCAAAAATATATTTCAACAAGAGCAAAAATAGATACTGCTACAAAAGAAAGGTAAAATTTTTTGTTGGTTTCATAAAAACAAAATAAGACCGGTTCAAAGCACTTGCTGAGATTTCAAGTTAATTCGATAAAAAAGCTGATTTTTGTATTTTTGAAAAAAAATATTGATTCTCAACAAAGTTTTTTATCTGAAAAAATACTAAGAATAATGAAAAAAATTATATTATTTATTTTCCTGTGTGTATTGACTGTTACAGTTAAGTCACAAAAAAATAATGAGGGAACTATTTTATTAATTGCAAACTATTCCGGCAAGGTACTATTGGACGGTAATGAGTTAGGAAATAATGAGGCAAATAAACCATTCAAATGCTTCGCTTCGCAAGGAGAACATTACATTCAGGTTCAATGCACAATTAATAATAAAACTGTTGATAAAGGAGAAGCAGTAACCATAGAAAGTGGGAAACAAAAAGTTGTAAAACTCACAGTTGAAGAATCTAATAATGACAAAAGTTTGCAAAGTTCTATAACTGTTGCTGATTTAAATTTTTCAATAGCAGGAACTGTTTCGGTTGTTGCATGGAACCAAGATCATCCAAACCAAGACTATCCTTACCCAACCTTTTATTATGCATTTGAAAAAGGAGACGAAATTTCAATTGATATAATAATGAGCAATAAAAATGGAACAAATTCAATAGTTGTATCAACCTACCCGGCTGGAACTGTGAAATTTTCAAACAAAGCTTTTAATGAATTAAAAGATTTGAAATTTAAAATAAGCGAACGTTCGATATATAGGATTACAGTTGCTACAAATCATGCTTTTGATAGAAATGGATTTATGAAAATTAGACGCACACCAGAAAAATCAGAATCTATAAATTTTAATACAAATGTTTTTAAAGCCAAAGTATATAAAACAGTAGAAGTAGTTAAACAAGAAGACCATTTTATAAATAGTGGAAGAAATGCTATGTTTCAAGGTGGCAAATCAAGAATAGTTATTCCAGTTAAGTTGCCAAAAAATACGGTTGAATGGTATTGCAGGATATCATCATCTCGTGATTCTAAGTTAATCGAAGAAGCAAAAACAAAATCAAAATTAGTTGGAGAATTATCAAATCTGGTTATGAAATTAAGTGGCGTTGGTGCTATTGCTGGGAAAGCAACAAGTATTGCTGTTGAAAATTTATTGCAACCACCGGGAAGCGACTATTGCGACATATACTTGCTGACTCGAGAAAACATTGACAATTTTGAAGCTAAAAATGATGAAAATTGGAAATACATAATATCAGGAACAAGGAAAAATATAAAATCAGGAAATATCAAAATAGATGCTTATACAAATGGGACATATTATTTAGGAATTAAAAATCCAGATTCGGGAATTGGTATTTCCATTTTAATTGAAGTAGTTGCAATAACCATGTCAGAAGAATATGCAATGGAGCAAAAATAAGCTTTATTTGAAAACTTCTAATTAACCAGCCCAAACTCGTTGAAATTTATCGGACATTCGCTGACAATACATCCGAATCCCCCTGTATTCCTCAAAATAACCAATAATACTTCCGAAACGAGCCATTCGTGGCACAGTGTATGACGTATGTGTTTGAAAACGCCCAAATAGAGCGTATTTTCAAATAAATACAGAGTATAAACCAAACCCAATAAAAATGAAAACACAAGCAAAAAAAACCGAAACAAATCCAAAACAAATGGATTTCCAAAAGGAAACCTATTTGATGGTGCCACCATCAACAATAATAGTTGATGAAAAGAAAAACCCCCGACTCGAATACGGAGAGATAGAAGAATTAATGCTTTCCATAGTAGAGAACGGAATCCGTAACCCGCTTAAAGGTTATGAGAAAGATGGAAAAATAATATTGAAAGACGGATTTCGCAGAATGCGGGCAATAAAGCTCGCTTTAGTAAAAGGCAAAAAAATTGAAAGGATACCGCTTATACTCGAAAAGCAACCACTGAATGAAGAAGAACGAACATTGGAATTCATGATTTACAACGATGGTAAACCACTAACAATGCTTGAGCAATCGGAAGTAATAAGGCGACTAATAAACTTCGGATGGAAAGTAACCGACATCGTAAAGAAAACTGGAAAAGCAAGGGGCTACATTGAGAACCTAATTCTTCTGAACCGAACAACAATGAAAGTACACCACCACGTAAAAGAAGGAAAAATAAGTGCAAACGCAGTGGTACAAATAATGCAGGCAGTAAAAGGCGATGCGGAAAAAGCAGCAAGGGAAGTAGAAAATGCAATAACCAAAGCGAAAGAATCGGGCAAAGAAAAAGCCACACCAAAACACGTAGGAACAAAACAGGTAAGAAGCCAGTCCTTCGGAAAGTTCTATAAATGGGCAGAAGAAATCGCCGACACAATCGCAGGAAAGAAAGAAGCAATAAAACAAAGAGAAGAAGTGCTTACAAATCTGCTAGTTTACTTTGAAAACGGAAAGAAGCCAATCAAAGTTGCAGAAGATTATTTTATTGAAAAGAAAAAAGCATAAAGCTAAAGGCAGAAGTCAAAACCAATAGAAGTTTCGCTTTTAAAAAAAAGTGAAACTTCTTTGCTTTTATGCACCACGAGCCAAAATAAAGCCCACTTAGCTTTGATATGTCGAACACATTGCTGTCCTTAGCCAGCAAACAAAAAAACATAAAAACATGAAGAAAACACCGAGCAGCAAGGGCATTCAGAAAGTTAAAGTTGACTATAAAGATTGCGAATTTGGTTTAATCACACTAACATTAAAAGTTGGAAACCAAATAACAGAGATTATTTTTAATGAAGAATATGACCCAATACCGGAACTAATAAAATGGCTTGAAACCATTTGCAACGGAGCAAAAGAAGCTGTATTCCAATTAGAAAAAGAAAATAAAATAAAGTTACTTCGCATCAGTAAAACAGAAAAAGAAGAATACGAAATTACCATAATAGAAAAATCCGAAAAAAATATTTCCCAAATAAAAAGAATTATAAACCCATTGGAACTTGTTAAAGAATTTTACAAAGGATTAAAGAAATTTGCAAAAACAAAAAAATACAGAAAGCACCAATGGGAAAGCGAAACCTACGGAGAATGGTTCAGCAAAATAGCAGATACCGAACAGGAAGAAATTATAAAACTCTTAATTCCATACAAATCAGAAACGCTACAAAAAATGTTACCCGAACCGGGATACTGGAATATACTGTTTGGGAATCAAAATAAAACCGAAACCGGAAATTACTTCCAAATACCAAATGAATATGACAGCCGAACAAGCGAGCAAAAAGAACAATTCTTAAAAGAATGTTTTAATAAGAATATCAACGGACATAAAGGAACACCACTTGGAAACATAAAATCAGAAGTGATTGAAAATTATCTGAAGAAACAATCTTATCCTTTATAATCAGGGTTATTATTTTGCAGTTCAACGATAAGGTTTATTGCATCAAGAAAAGCAAGCTCATCGCTTTGTAATTCCTTTGGCAATTCAATATTCTTACACACTGACTTATAAAACATCATACATTTCTGAAAACCTAAAGTTTGTTTGTGATTTAGTTTCAAATGAAGATAACGCCCTAGCAAACGAGGGTCTGAAGAAGAAGGAACACTGTCGAGTTTTTTAATTTTCTCAATAAAACTTAAAATATTCTTATCCGGTTGTTTTGAGTTCTGCTTAATGAAAGTGAGGAAATCCATATCAAACATTGATTTTTTTAGGAGTGCAAATATAAAATCTTTTTTAGATTTTATACAATAAAACATTTATCGGCTCGTTATAATAATGTGTTTTCTCATAATGTTACAATTTTTAAGGTTAATGAAGAAAGCCATAGCATCAAAAATGTTATGGCTTTTTTGTTATAGTACCAGTATAACTGTCCAGTTAGTTTCTTTCAAAAAGTTCAAAATCGAATAAACCGCTTTCATATATTTCAATGGGAGTACCCTTGAGCCATTCCGAAAAGACACCATATAAAATTTGATAATCAAACATAACAAACTGTCCGCACATCCAATCCTGAAGCATGTCGTCATCAGGCAAATAAATATCAATACCGGTGATTCGGAAAATAGTGCATCGCAATGCTTCTCTGAGAAGACCATCTTTATTGTAATGTGTTTTATCAATAAACTGGTTATTCAGTTCAATTAAATCATTCATTTTTTTATCGTCCCAAACACCGAATTTAAAAGTTCCGATATAAAGAATTCTTCCTTCGCTGATATATTTATCAAAAGGAGTTGCTTTTATTCCGTCCTTTAAAGATTCAACAACATACAAATCATAAACACCCTTATAAGTGAACCATTGAAAAATTCCGGCGTGAGTTAATTTTGCATCTTTTTTATTATAAATAGCCAATGCTCTTTGAAAGAAAGCAATCAGCTTTGCCAAAAATGATTTGCCCTGTACAAGCATTACCATTCCTGTTTTTATATCCTGCTTTTTCATACAAAAAGATTTTAAGTTATTCTATATTATGAATTTTCTTTGCCTGCTCAAACCCCACCCATTTGCCGTTTTCATCAAAACCACGATTGGCAAGTTCTCTGCGTATAAAGTATTTTAAATCGAAATCACCTCTTAACGCTTCAACTAAAAGATTGGTAAATTTTCCGCTGAAGAGATAATTTGGATTCAACTCATCCGACCTGTTTTCGTAATTATCGCCTCTTGAAAATTTTACGCTTGAAATATTTACCCAATCCTTATCTCCATCAAGTAAAAGAGTTTTGTCGCTCACATCAACGATGGTTCTTTCTTTCCCTGAATTATCAAGCACATGAGTGCCTTTGATAATTAAATGCGGATTCTCTGCTTCGTATTTATATGTATCAGTGTAGAGTGAATTTTGGGTGTCCTGTTTTTTATTTTTCTTAATTTGTTTTAAATCTTCTTCCCCCGCTTTAGTTAGCTTTCCACCAAATTCCACCCAAATATCGGCAGGGATTAAATCTCTGACAATAGTATCAAGAGTGGAAGCAAAGCTATATGCTTTGTTTAAATCGCCTTTTTTATATAAGGCAAAAACTTCTTTTAAATCATCATGGTCTTTTTCTGATAAATGTTCAGGTGTTACCCATGAAGGATACTTTGGCTCTTTTTTAGTTTTCATATTTTTTACTCCTGATAATTCTTCATTTTCTTTTTTATTTACTTCTTCAACGTTTTCAAAAATATCCATTTTGCCACCCTGATTAAATCTTCCATACTGCACGGCTTTTCCTTTTTCGGGCACTTCGATAATAACATCGATATCGTGCTGAAATTCATTAGTACCTCTGAACTGCCCTTCCTTCGTGGTCTGAAAGACAAATATAAATGTCTTTCCGGGATAATCAGTCCTTAACTTCTCAATATCCAAAGGCGATAGCTTTAATTTATTTACAGAGTCAATAAAAATAAAATCGTACTTTGAAATGTCATCAGGTAAGAAATCACTAACTATTAAATTAGGATGAGAAACATCTTTATCGTTAAGTTTTTTCTGTAACGTAGCATCAAGTTTTTCTTCTCTTGCAACATACAAAACAGTACCATGATTACGGGCGAGATAACCGGCGAAGTCAACACATAAATATGACTTGCCTGTTTTTGGTAAACCGAAAACCATAACAGAAAACCCACGGCAAGGGTCGCCAATCAGTGAAAGCCATTTATCTTTTAATCCGATTGTTTCAAATTTGAGTTTAGCAAAATCCATGCTGTTCATCATATTGCCATCGGCGTTTTGTTTTTCGGACAATTGCTCCTGAGAATTTTCTGTCTGAATATTTTTTTCAATACCCTGCAAATCAAAAGGAGCAACCTGAGCAGGATCAGAATTATCGCTATCAGTATAATCATAAGTATAAAATTTTTTAATTGCTTCTTTTAATTTTCGCACAGTTTCATCTTTAAGTTGAAATTTCACATAGTGGATTTTCATGTTATTGTAAATGTCAATCAACCCTTGTTGCAGGAAAACAATTTCTTCAGCAAAAGGAGATGACTTACGAATACGCTTATTGATAATATCCGATTGCAGGGTTTCGATTTGTTTCAATAACATTGACTTTGTAACATTCTTGCCATTCCAATAAAGCATCAACCTGAAAAACTTTACTTCAATGCAGTCCTTTTTTTTGAGCTTTTTATTTGACTTCTTTTCAGATGGTGTAGCGATTTTATGAATAATGTCATTTAGCGGAAAAACCTCATGAATGTTCTCTCCGTAGATAGAAGTAACCACGACATTCTCTCCTTCAATATGAGCCGAATAATCATCTGTATTTACTGATTGCTTGAATTTTGGATGTAAAGACAATGTATCGCCCTTTTCAATATATGGAGTAATGAATTTAATAGCGGCTATTTCAGGAGTCAGATGTTTTGTTACACCCTCAAGCGATTTATTTTTAAATTTAGATTTTATAAACTCTTCGAGCTTCTGAAAAGCAATGTTTGCAAGTTCTTTCAACTCTTTATTTTTGTCGCATACATTCCATTTATTACCCATGTCGGTTTTTGTCATCAGCACAAGATGGGCTTTCTTAAGCTCTTCAGGCAGGTTTTCAAAACCCAGCCGTTTTATGTGTTCAAAATAATTCTTCTGCGTTATCATGATTTTAGTTGTTAGTTGTCGGTTATCAGTTGTTAGTTTTTCTTACTTCTTATTTCATGCATCATTTTTTAAAATTCAGTTTCTTCAGATTCAAAGCAAGTTTTTTAATATCTACATCAATAGCAGGTTTGAAAGCATTTATGTTTTTAACATTGTAATTGGTAATCATGAGTTCAGTTTTTACTTTGTCCGTATGTTTTGTAACAGCGACCGATTTGCTGATTTTCTGAACATGCCATTTATACCTGCGTATATATGATTTCAGAATTTCGGAAGGATAACTGCTCAGTAAAAATTTTCCTTTGAGTTTTGAAATCAGAGCAAGAAGGTTTTTATAATCATCTTTTGTATAACCCTTGTAATGCCCCATGTCAGCATTAAAATAGGGAGGGTCGAGATAAAAAAATGTATCCCTGCCATCACAGCGCTGAATAACTTTCAATGCATCATTACATTCAATCTGCACCATCTTTAACCTGTCGGAATAAATTTTAGTAAAACTTTCTCTTTTATGAGACAGAGATTTTTCCTTTGAATTATCACAATTTCCAAATCCCCATGAAGTAATCATTCCTGCAAATCCCTGATTTGTGAGAGTCCAGAAAGCCCATGCTCGTTTCACATCGGAAAACAAATCGGGATTTTCATAAATAACACGGGCTTTCTTGAACAACTCACGAGAGTGCAGTGTAGCTTTGATTTCGTTTTCAAGTTCACTGAATTTCGTTTTAGCAACACGAAAGAAATTAATAACCTCTCCGTTAATATCATTGATGACTTCGATTTCGGAAGGTTGCTTTGCAAAGAATAAAGCACCACCGCCAAAGAATGGCTCGCAGTAAATCTTATGCTGAGGAATAAGTTCGAGCAAATATTTAACAAGCGTTTGTTTGCCTCCGTAATATGTGATTGGTGTTTTCATTTGTTTTTACTAAAATTTAATTGTCTGAGCTTTTTTACCAAAGAAGCAACATCGGTTTTTGAAGTTTTTAATGCATCATAAATATTTTTCTCTGCAATTCTGCAATAATCTTTTTTACCATCAATGCCGATAAAATTTCTTCCAAGTTCAATAGCACGAACACAGGTTGTTCCTGTGCCACAAAAAGGATCTAAAACAATACCGCCAACCGGACAACCTGCAAGAATTGGTTTTGTAATCAGTTCGGAATTGTAAGTTGCAAAATGCTCATCCCTGTTTTGTTTGTTTGAGATGCTCCAGAAATCAGTTACATCACCCGGATTTTTTCCAAGAGGATTTAATTTTATTTTTTTAACAGCAGATTCCTTTTCGTGAATTTTATTATGGCTTCTGTTACCGCCATAAGATTGCATATTGTATTTCACACGAGCGAAAGAACTGTCTTTATACTCATCACGCACAGCATCAAGATTGAAATAATAATTTGTGTTTTTAACAAGGAAGAAAAAATGCTCATACTTTTTGGAAAACCTGTCTGTAACACTTTCGGGCAAAGCATTTGGTTTCGCCCATATAATATCATTGCGTATAATCCAGCCACGTTCAGCACAGCCAACAGCAAATCTGTGAGGAACCAACGACAATGATTTTTTGAAGAGCTTATTTTCTTTATTGTTATTAGCAATAAGCGGAATAAAATCTTTAGCAGTACCTTTTCTGTTATTTAAAGATGGCTTTGAAACAGAATTTCCGCTTCCGTTGCCACTGCCGAAATAAGTATCACCGAGATTAATCCATACAGTTCCCGATGGCTTTAAAATGCGGGAAACTTCATCCATAAACAAAAACAAATGCGAGAGATATTCCTTATAAGTTTTCTCTAATCCCCATTGTCCTTTCCAGCCATAATCACGCAACTGCCAGTATGGAGGTGATGTTATAACGCAATCAATTGAATCATCCGGAAATGATTTTAAAATTGTGATAACATCACCGCAGATTACCTTGTTTATATATGGAAGAATGTTTTTCAACTTTTTGTTTTGTTTAATGAATTTTAAAAAGAGCGTAGAGCGTGGAGCTTAGGGCGTAGAGTAAAGAGCTTAGAGTGTTTTTAAATTGTTCCTTTATTAACCCTCCGCTCCCCGCTCTCTGCCCCCTGCCCTATATATAATTCAGTGTTGCCCTGTTATTCCAAACATTGTCAAAGTTTTTATTTCCGTCAGCCCAGCAGTACGACAGTGTCAGCATATTATTGGTAACTTTAAGAATCGCCCATACTGCAGAAGAAGGCAAAGCGCCTGCGGCAGCATATCCTTTATAAACCACATTAGGAAATGTCTGGTCTTCTCTTGTAGGAAAGCTGAAACGCAAATCAATATTCTGAGTTAAGTTCAGCAGTATATCTTCAGTGATATTCTGCACTGCCTGGAGTTGACTTATTTCAGAGAGCTGATTTGCTTCGGATGCAAATCCCGTGAGATTTGTTTGCAGCATTGCATGAACAGCATCTCTGAGAGCAGCTGCGTTGGCAGTTTGCGGAGCTGTAACATCGGAATAAGTAATAAAAATATTATACAAACTTCCTTCGCCAATGTCGATTTTAAGAATGTTGTCATTTATAACTGAAATTTCAGCTATTTTTTGTTTTACTATATATCGGGCAGAACCATCTGTGATGATTTTTAAACTCGTTCCCGCATTTTGAATTTCTACTGTCATAAAAAAAAGTTTTTAGTTTATAGTTTAAAGTTTACAGTTAGCTTCGAGCTGTGAGCCGTTAGCTTTGAGATATTTTTTTTGCTCGAAGCTCACAGCTCATAGCTTTTTATATTTTCAGCAGCCACGAAACGAATCTGCTGAGCCAGCTTTTCGGACATTGAAGATTTAAAGTGATTTCAATTTTTTTATTTTTCAATCTGCTGATATAGCTTTTCTGTCTGCATGAATGAGAGCAGTATTTTTTGTTTTTTCTGAAAGAGACAAACTCTTTAGAGCAGAATCCGCATTTTTTTATTTCGAATCTTTTTGCTCTTTTTATTTCAAATGGTTTCATAATATTGTTTTTTTAATTATTCGTTATTCATTATTCATTAAACCAAGCCCATGTTGCAACACTGGCGCCGAGAGCGAGCATACCACCAGCAATCAGTTTCCTGCGTGTTGTTCTCTGCAAAGCTCTGAAGTCAATTAAAGTGTAAGTGAATTTGTTTCCGTAAAGCATGCTGTGATGTCCGCACAACAGCATAAACTTTGCAAAGTCATCGCCGTTTTCAAACACCTGACAACCGGCGGAAAAATTATCAACATACTTTGCAGAGCCATGAATCAAAGCACGATGTATGTTTATTCCGAAAACACCTGTTGCTTTGTCATCATTGAAAAAATCGAGATAAGCATCCCTGTCATAATCACGGATAATTGTAACAGGAGCACACTGCACCAATGCCTCATATAAACCGCGATGCAATCCGATTTGATAAGCATTTATATATTGCCCCTGTGCAAGAATAGCTGTTCCTTGTGGCTGCATCGGATTTTCAAGCCAGAACGTTCCGGGGTCTGTGGTTGCTTTGAAAACATAATAATCCCATTTGAGCGTATTAACTTTATAAAAAACATGAATCTCATCATCAAAGCGGTTAGCAATGGTATTAATGTTTCGTATCCCTACGATATTCATTTCGTAAGGACGGGTAAAAATTTTATACCCATAGCTTTTTAATATGGCTCTTATCTTTGAAGTCATCACGCAGCAGGAGATAATTCAGGTTCGTCTTCGTCTTCAATTTTATTTATGTTTTCAATTACAGGAGGCACATAATATCTCAGCCACTCCCTCACATCGAAGCAGGGACATGCTTTGCTGACACCCGGAAAATCACGATGACCGACAATATGAGCTGATTGATGTTTTTCACAAAGCCAAACCAATATGTCGAATAATGTGTGCCTTTGCATATCACTGCGGTTGTCAATAGGTTTTCCATCTTTATCAATGCCTCCGATATAAGCAACATGAATGCTGTCGGCATTATGTCCTGCAACGCCATTGGCGATGAGTTCTTCATCAAGAAGCTGGTCTATGCTTCCGTCACGAAGTATTATGTAATGGTAACCGGGATTTTTCCATCCGAGTTGCTCTCTCCAGTAACGGCAGATTGCGGTTACTGTTGCGTCTGTAGGCGTTGCTGTGCAATGCACCACAATGTTTTTAATTGTTCTCATAAATAATTTACAGAATTAGATTTAACAATAAATGATTGTCCGTTATTTTCAAATGCAGAATATTCTCCTTTCTGTCCTAATTCAATTCCCAAAACAGTATTTTCAGAAACCTTCATGCTCTCTTTAGCACTTTTCCATATTCTTGCAGGGCAGATTGTAATTAAAGTCCTGCCCGGAATTCCTGACAGCGACCATTTGCTGCCATCATATTTTAATCCCATTCGTGAAAATTCCAATCGTATTTTTTGCTTATCACTTTCAGAAGTGAAACTGTCAAGCATTCCATTGACGAGAGTTTTCCTTACCATGCCAAAGCGATATTCCTTAAAAGTTTCGCTAACTGCCGAATAATCTTTTGTTGTTTTCATGCTTTTTAATGACTGCAACACAAGATTTATATTCTTGCTCACAGCAGCATTATAAAGCGTTTGTGCTAATGTCTTCGGCTCAATGGCATTTCCGCTCACTAAAACATTATAAGTGCTCTCATCAATCACTTCAGGAATACCGCTTTTTTTAAGAGCAGAAACTGTCTCATCACCGAAGTCGCCATCGGCACCGTATTTCGGAAGAATAGTTTTTCCGTATTTAGAAATTAAATATTCTTGTAGTGTTTTAACTTTTGCTCCCTTGCTTCCTTTTTTTAGTGGGAAGTCATCATTGCGACTGTTTTTATTTGAAGGAATAACAATATTTTTTTTCGGAGATATTATGCTATTGGAAGAAGGCAAAATATCTTTTTCATTGTTATTGAAATCCGGTATTTCATTTTTCGGCTTAAAAAATTTCTTAACATAGTTCCATCCGAAGAATGTAGCGACACCGGCAGCAGCAGTGCCGAGACCAATTAAAATAAGTTTTTTTCTTTTATTTGTTTCCATATCATATTAAGGTTTAGATTTGATAATGCTCATAAAAGAAGAATATTCGCCTAATTCGGATTCAGAATACAAATCATCGAGAAGTTCATTACCAAAAAGTTTTTTATATATTTTTCCTACTTCTGCAAATGCGGATTGTGTGGGTATTTCCCTAAACACGGATGTGACGGCAGCATCATCTGTTCCAGGTAATCCGAAATAGGTATAATCAAAAGCAGCTTTAAGACGTTTCGCCCATGCGGTGTATTCTGCTTCCATGCTCACAGATTGTCCTTTACGTTCCGGTTTTGAGGCGATGATGTTGAGCATTTCTGTGTATTCTGAACTTTTTAGTTCATCGCTCATATCGGACATCATATTACGATTATAGAGACGCTTGTATGATTGCACTACTTTGTTGAAATCCGTTTTTGATGGTATTTCCTGTAATACGCTTCTAAGCATAGGTTCATCTGTTCCAGGCCAACCATCGTTTTCAAAAGACATTTTTATTTGCTTTGCATAAGTGGCAGAAGAATCACTGTCAAAAGTTTTATTTTCTTCACGATTGGAAACCGCCTTTAAAACAAGCTTGCGTCCCAGCAGAAAACTACCGCCAAATAAAATCAAACCGCTAAATGCGTAAATGATTTTTTCTTTCAGTGATATTTTTTCTTCTGTTTTCATATTAAGTTTTTTATAGCTTAGGGCTTAGGGCAGGGAGCAGAGGGCGGTTTTACTCCTTGCTCTCTGCTCTACGCTTTTACACTCCTAAATACTTCTTTGCCATTGCGGTTTTCACAGGGTCGTTTTTAACAAGCCATGCTAATTTTTCAAGTTCTCTTTCATTCAGTTTTGAAGCAAGCACTGTTAAAGCATTCATTTTGATGTCCGCTTCTTTTTCCGATGATGCCTCAATGGTTATTTTATAATTATACTTTTTCATTGTTTTTTTTGATTTTGAATTTTTGTTTTTATATCAATTTTTAAAAGTTCAGCAACAGGAATAATGTCGGATGTATTCTGTGCAAGATTTTCCATTATTGCCATTACAATGTCCATTTGCTGCTGGTCAAACCTTGATTCTATTTTTTTCAGAATCTGCATATAAACTTTTTCTTCTTCGGAAACTGCATTATCGGATGAAGTTGTTTCCTTTGAAAAAGTAACATTTGCATCTTCTGTTTTCGGAGGAGCATCTTTTTTTCTGTTTGCGGAATCAAATGCACCTGCTAATGCTTTGCCTCCCGGAAATATTGACATGAAATCCTCGTTGCGTACTAATTCGGTTACCGTTCCTGCAAGCGTTGCATCCCAGTTTACTTTATCTTTGTTATCGTCTTTTTCCTTTACTTTCACTTCAAGTGTTTCAATGTATTCTTCCGCTTCCGACAGCATTTCTTTTGTTTTTTCAAGTTCTTTTTTCAGAATATCTGTTTCCCATTTTTCACGTTCTCTTTCGATGTTCTCTTTCATTTTAGTATCGAAATCGAAACCTGACAATGTTTGTTGCTGTGGTTCCTCTTTCAAAAGAAAAGTGTATTTGATATGTCTTGGAGATTTTGCGGAATTACCATAAAGCAGTATTGAAATTTTCTGAGTTCCGTCTTCAATATTATCATAGAGGTTGCTGAACCGAGTGAAATCATTTGTGCGTTTTACAATTTTTAAATTGTCAATTATTATTTCAAAGTATTCAGGGCTGCCAATATCAAACGCTTTTTTGAGATTTTTCTTTATGCGTTCAATTCTTACCGGATCATATTTTTCTATCGTTTCTGTCATTTTAGTTTTCAGTTTTCGGTTTCCAGTTTATAGTTCTTGTTTTTTTAACTTTAAGTATTTGAAGTACTTGAAGTACTTTTTTTATGTCTCGGAATAACCTGAATAAATCTCACGTGTCTTGCCACCTCAGCTAAATTTCTGATTGAAATAATACCCTGATGCTCGTATTGCATTTCGTTTGTATTCTGAATACTCAAATCAAATATTCCGCTTAATGAATCAATGCTTATATCCTGCGGTTCTTCAACAAGAATGAAAAGCTGGTTGCTGGCATCTATTTCAATTTTCTCTGATGGTTTTAAAATGAGATGTCTGAACCGCAGAATGTAGTTATTGTCATGTCCCATTTCACTCATGCGTCTCGGTATATATTCCAATGCAAGTTCTGTTGTCATTTTATTTTAAATTTTAGTATTAAACCAAACAACTACACTAACAACATAGCTTCCAAGCGAAGAGAGAGCATCTCCTGTTTTATCTCTGTAAACACCTGTTATGACTGTTGAATCGCCGTCAACACAAATCTGCTCTTCTTCACGCTTGGAGCCATGAGTCCAATCTTCAAAAGGATATAAAATGTAATAAATGCAATTAAAACAAATAGAATATAAAGGGAGTCCGTTCTGAAGACATGGAAAATTAGGGTCAGCGCCGTTCATCTGAGCTATAAGCGACCAGCATCTTTTTGTAATGCTGTAATCCATATATCCTGTATTCAGTTCTCTCTCATAAACCTGTCCTGCATAGAATATATTTCCCTTTTCGCAGCTTTGCAGTGTTATCTCTCCGAACAACTGATTTCTCAGAAAATCTCCTGTTGTTCCCTGCTGGTATCCTAATGGTGCGAGCAGTATGTTTTTTCTTATTACACGAACTGATGTTTCCACTCCGATAACATGAAGTGCATCACGCGGAATCCTGAGCTGAAAATGTACCGTTTCATTCGGATTGCTTATTGTTAGTGTTGATATGACTGCTTTCTCTTTCATTTGATAAGTTTTCAGTTTACAGTTAGCTTCGAGCATTAAGCTACGAGTCATGTAAATATCCCGCAACTCGAAGCTCGTAGCTCACAGCTCGTGGCTATTTTTCATCATCCATATCACAGTCTAAATAAAGTGAAACGCGGTAAGTGCGGAATGCAATACGATTGCTGTCGTTATCCGTATATTCCAATTTCACTTGTCCGTTTCCGGGATTAACACCTCCCAAATCATAATACCTCATTTTCGGGGGCACATTTATTCCTGACATCAGAAGTTTGCTTTCGTATTTTTCAGGAAAAATCTCGTCTTTGTTTATTTCAATTCTTTGCGAACCCCTGAAATAGAGCAGGTCATCAAGGTCGGCTGTTACCAATATGCCTCTGACAGAAACAATGTTCTTGTCTAATTCAAAGATTTGCGAATACGTTTTTAATTCTTCGTTGATTTGCAGGTCGAATCTTTTTTTTACTGGCTTTATCATAACAAATAAGTTTAAAGTTTTCAGTTTACAGTTTTCAGTTAGCTTCGAGCTTCGAGCCGTGAGCTTCGAGATATTATTTTTTACTCGAAGCTCGTAACTCATAGCTCGCAACTTAATTTACGGAGTTGTGATTGTTCCGTGTAATCCTGCCCATACCACAGTATTTGCGGCAATGCCGTCCATTGTTCCGAGTTCAATTGTCAGTTCAATCAGAACATCATCCTCAATCAATCTTGGATTTGCAAGTTTGTAATATCCTGTCGTCACGAAATTGAAATTCTTTGTTTTAAAAACGCTGTTGCAGGTATCCGGAACGATTTGCTTTTTGTTGCTTTTGAGGTTGAACTCTCCGTTTGCTATTGCTGGAAAATCTTCAATGAAATCAAACTTCGTTGACATCATTTTATCCTTGCTTGAATCGGCGGCAACACCACAAAGAAGAATAATACCGCTGACAAGCAATGCCTGATTTTTCGGAAGTTTTGCATTTGAGATATTTCTCAAGCCGATTTCCTTGTCATCCTGTGTTTCAAAAAGTTTTATTGTTTTTGATGTTACTGGCTTTACCGAGTAAATAACAGTATCGGCAAGACGCAGTTCGCCTTTTTTCAAGCCCTCTTTGATTTGAGGTGGAAGTTCGTTGAAGTGTTTTTCCATCTCTGCACGTGAGCCCTTGCTGGCGGAGGGAGGTGCAGTGATTTTGTTTACAGTTCGCATACGTTTTAATGGGTTCATTTTTTTCAGTGCTCCGAGAATTTCACCCATGATTTCTTCATTATTTTCGCCATCTAAACCGAGTAATGCCCCGGAATTGTTATACTCGTCAACGGCTTCGAGTTGCAAGATTTGTCCTAACATAATTTTAAAGTTTTAAGTGAATAATTTATTTTTAGTAATTTTTATTTTGAAAGTCGGGTTCATCGCCGAGTTCGTTGTCCGGTTCATTACCGAGTTCATTGTCGGTTTCAGAGCCAAGTTCATTGTCGGATTCATTACCGAGTTCACTATCGGGTTTATCATCCGTTCCGCTGACTTCATGTTTTTGTGCAAATTCCGCAGCACTGGCTGCAATCCTTTTTTCGATATTTTCCAAATCGTTCATTGCAGATGCTTCTTCTTTGTTTGCAGGATAAACAAGATATTTCACTTCGCCTACACCCTTTGTGCTTCCATCTTTTTTCTCTTCATCTGTCTTTTTGCCAATAGGAAGCTTGTCGAGATAAAGTTTCTGCGAAAAGCTGTCTTTGAAATTCATCACACGTTCTTTCACCCCTTCGATAACACCGGTTTCCTGATTTTCTTCGGTTCCGCTGACAGAGCTGCTCTTTGTCTGGAAACCATTAGAAGCCATCATTCCTATTCCGAATACTGAAGCGAGCCTGCTCTTGGTATAATGTCCGATTCCTGTCACCAATGCTCCTATTGCAAGAGAGATTCTTCCTATTGCAGCACCGACAATACCACCACCTATTACTCCGACAGCAAGGTCTTTCACTGTTTCAATTGCGGTATTTTTCAAATCGCCTTTGGTGTCGAGGTCCTGAGTTATACTTCCGAGCAAGCCCTTCTTCATAGCTTCCTTTTCATAACTATTTCTTTTTTTTGCCATTTTGATTTTTTTTAAATTGTTATTATTATTTTTTTTCTTTTTTCTACTTATGACTTACGACTATTGTCTTACTACTTTTCAGAGAAGTGCGAGCGGTTTTTTCTTTCCTTTGCCAGCGCAGCTTTTCTTTGCTCTTTTCCTTTGTTTCTTTTTTTTGTGAGTTTCCTGTTTTGGAGGCAAAGCGTGCTGTTTTTTGCTTTGCAAACCTGACAGCATCTGCTCGTTTGATTTTTCACTTTTTGTTCCGGTTTTTTTTCCTTTTCCTGAAAACATTTTATATCCCGCCCATATAGCACCTAATATACCTGTACCCCAAAGAGTGGGTTTGAGCCATGATTTGTGCTTTTCCCAAAAACCTTTCAGCATATTATCCTCATTGCTTCCTGAAGCATCCGTGTTATTTGCATCGTCTGCACTTTTTGCATCGTCTGATTTTGTAACATCAGTATTACCTTTGTCAGCAGAGGCAGCATTTTTTGATGCCTCTGCTCCTTGCTTAATAGCTTTGTCATCTTCACTGCTTGTATTGTCAAAATCATCAGAGCCCTTTTCTTTTTTTGGAAAAATATTACCGATGCCTTTTAAAAGATTAGCGATAATGGCGAGTACACCCGATGCAGCACCAACGGAAGCTGCTGTTGCAGGTTCGCCTAATCCTTCAAAGCCATCAATACCCTCATACTCTTCGATGCCTTCGACATTTTCAGAATGCCATATTTCTTCCCCGAGCAGTTCACGTATTGGTGTTTCTTCATCCATGCCGAAAACCTCATCAGGTACAAATGCGATTGTTCCTTCCATTCCGCTGACTTCTTTGTTTTTGTTTCCTTTGCCTTTGAGAATGGCACTTTTGAGATTTTCGGGTTTTCCGCCTGCACCGAAAAATATTTTTTCCATTTTCTCTTTCACTGTTACAAGCTTTTTCCATTTTGCGATGTCGATTCCGCGTTTTGTTGCTTCTGCTTCGCTCAGGTACGCCCATTTCAATCGCTGTGCTATTTTGAAAAGATTGAGCTTCATTGCTGCAAGCACTCCGTTGCGGAGCAGTCCTGTGGCAGGGTTTAACCTGTTGACAACGTGCAAGCCCTTTTTTAAGACCTCTTT
The DNA here is from genome assembly GCA_041671145.1 of Bacteroidales bacterium. Taxonomy (NCBI): domain Bacteria; kingdom Pseudomonadati; phylum Bacteroidota; class Bacteroidia; order Bacteroidales; species Bacteroidales bacterium. Next base: position 46,142 of record JBAZBZ010000009.1, read on the forward strand.
TAGTTTGCCTTTTTTCTTTTTGTTATCTGTTTTTGCTGGTGGTGGTGATGAAGTTTTTTTCTTAAATAGTTTCCCTATTTCTTCTTCACCGAACAAATCCTGTGCATCAACATTTAGTTTGCTGTCAGCAGGTTTTTCTATTCCATCTAAAAATTGTAGTTCCATTTTTGTATCTTTTTTTTCTGAATAAGGTTCTTCATAATTAAAATTGTTTACCACGCAGTCAACCGTGATGTGAGTGCCGTCTTGCAGAGGGACTATCGGATAGATGTGCTGGAAGTAATCTTCTTTGTACCTGGTTATTCTCAGCAGATGCGGTATTTTAAGATTACTAAGAATCGTGCTGATAAAAACCGTGTAGCAGTCACAATCCACTCCCCTGAAGCGGTCGTGCCATGCACGTGCAGGACTTCGTATCTGCTCACGTCCTTCATCGTCTTTGCTGTAGCGGATGTGGGTATAAACAAAATCCCAGATATTGCGGCATGTTTCGTAGACAGATTTTCCTCTGAGTAATTCCGATAATTGTTTTGTCTGCCACTTTGTTTTGCTCACAACACTGGGAATAAACTGAACTGTATCTTCAACTGATGCTCCTCTTTTAACAGTTTTTTGTGTAAGAGCTGCTTCAGGAAAGAGGTAATTGTAGTCATTTCCGTTTTCGATATTTCTGATTTTCCTATTTTCCATCGCTTTGTTTTTTTAGATATATATCATCAGTTTTTTCAAAAGGAATTTTCTTTATTCCCAAATCAATTGTTGTTATAGTTTGCACTTGGAGTTTAACCGGCTCGCTTCCCTGAAATGCCTGTAATAGTTGTGTACCCAAAGAGAATATGCCCATAAGAGGAATTTCAAGCATTATTTTGTCGATGTGTGCTTCGCCGAATGCAGGTATTTCAATGTCCTTGTCAATTACCTGCGAACTGCCGATAACAACATCTTTGTAAAGAAGTTTCACAAACGGAAATTTTATTTTCAAGCCGGTATTGGTGGGATTTTTAAGGACAGAATCAACACGGAGTGTTATTCCTTTCAAGTCGATTTTCTGAAGATTAACAGTTGTGTTGGTTTGCAGCTGCGCACTTGTTTTCTTCAGTCGTGAAAAATAATTTGCAACTGCGAATATGCCGCCGCCGATTCCCACACCGAATAATATTTTTTTCCAGCTAATCATTTTTGTTGATTTTAAATTTGTGACTTACATAATCGGAAGTGAGTTTGAACACAACCCAGATTGCTCCACCAATTGCGGCTTTCAGAGCATATTCTGCAAGACCTGAATAATCCATGTTCGCCAGCAATATTGCTCCTGTTAAGAATATGTTTGTTGAGTTATCTCCTCCTGATGTTATTTTTGGTTCCATGTTTTATTGTTTTTAATCTTTCATTTTTTTATTTATTCAATCAATCATTACTCAAAGATAAAACGGCTGAAAAGTGAACTACCCCATATATTCCGCATTATTCCGCTTTTGTCCTGTATGTTCCTTTTTATTCCCATAAATTCCTCTTTATTCTTTATGAATATCTTCATCATAAGGAAAACTTAGCTTTTTAAAAATGATTTCCACCTGCTTTATTGAATAAAACTTTCCGTTTTTTTGTCCTATTTCATCTTTAAATGGGCTCAGCCATCTTTTTAATGTTTTGTAGTGAACCTTATAAAAGGCGCTTATTTCCGACAGTGTGTATGGTCGGATATGGATTGTGTTTTTCGGTTCGGGATTTTCAGTATTCATAATTTGTTCCTCCTTATGATAAATAGATTTGAAAATTTATTTCTGATATTTGTGGAAGCTGAATATTAACAATGCTTTTGTCTTCCTGTTTAATTGCTTTTATGTCAATATTTTTTATACCATTTGTTTTAATGCTTGCAAAGCCGTTGGGATTTCGTTTGTTGAAAAATGTTGCGGGAAACGGAATTTTGCTGATAGGGATTTTTGAGAAAAGGACTTTTGACATCAGAATTCTTCTTGTGAATGCCGAGAAGAGTTTAATGGGGTTGTTGTTTCTTAGTAGTGCATCTGCTATTAATTCCTGTATATAGATTTTTATCAGGAAAATTTCATCTTTGCTGTAAGGTATTTTGTCCCACAGCATCTGATAAGCAAAATCCCAAACAGCGTTTGTGAGTTTGTCAATGGTTTCAAGTTTAAAAAACTTCTTTTTCTTATTTTGATTTTTGTTTTTCATTTGAAAAGAATCTTTGTATATACAAAGTTCCGACATCGGAAAAGCTAAAGGTTCGACTTGGGATGAGTTGGGACGAGATGGGATGAATTGGGATGAGTTTTCTTTATAATTATTTGTGCAAAAGATAATTACGAAAAATATTTTTTATGCTTAGATGTTGGCTGATTTGAAATAAAAAAATAGCAGGAAACATCTGTGAGAGCAAGTGTTTTCGTTTTTTGATAAATAAAAATTTATAAAACTTCTTTAAAAACTAAAGAAATCGAATATATCAGAAAAATCAAAACAGAAAAACGGAAGTAATAAATGGGCATTACTTGATGAAGGTTCTCCGAGGTAATAAAATATTTTTCTTACTTGCTTAAAAGTATAATACCTGCCGCTTCTTTTTCCTATTTTCTCTATGAATGGCTTGAGCCATTTGTGGAATGATTTGTATGTGACTTTATATAAATGAGCTAATTCGCATGGGGAGTATGCTTTTACAGGTGCATTATTTATGTTTGCTACCGCCATAGCAAAAAATGATTATAAGAATTACTTTATTCCTTAGCATTATTTCCTCAGATATTGTTGATTTCAACAAAAACAATAGATTAATTAATAAAATTAATTGATGATATATTGTATTTTATTGATTAATGAAAAGTATAGCTTTTCTGCATACGACGGCACTTTTAGATTGTTACTAATATACGAAATTTTTGAAGGAAATGCAAGAAAAATGTTATAAGAATTGTTAAAAAAATGATTTCTTTATTATTAAACAGGACACAATAAGATTTTATTTTTTATATTTTAACAGTTAACCGCACTCTTACCACATTGCTACCGCATTACTTCCACATTGTTACCACATGATTACCGCATTGCTATCGCATTCTTACCGCATGACTACTACATAGCTACCACATTCTTACCACAATACTTTTTTTATAGTTGAAAAAGGAATTTACAGGAAAAAAGAGGAATAAAGAGGAACAAAAAAGAATTTAGCGGAACATACCGCAATTAACAGGTAAGTTCACTTTTCAGCCGTTATATCTTTGAAATATGAAACACGAAGTAAAAAACAAAATGACGCGGAAATTATTGAAAAGTGCCAATGCAATTAATATTTTGGAAATGCAAATTAGATAAGAAAATATTTTTCTGAATAAGAAAGATATAGTTACGGAAAGATTACAACATACGAAAAAATGTACTTAACTTGTTAACTGTTTTACTAATGAAGACAATAGAGGAATGTAGGAAAATACTGGGAGTTTCGGTAAAAGAATACACAGACGAACAACTGGAATCCATTATAAATTTCTTATATAAGATTGCCGGCACAAATATTGAGTACATTAAACAACAACTAAAAAAACAAAAACTAAAAAAAGACAAAGAAAATGAGTAAAAGAGCAATATTATACACAAGAGTATCAACTGATGAACAGGCACTCAGAGGATACAGTTTATCCGACCAGATTGAAAAACTGAAAGGGTATTGCAATATTCATCAAATAGAAATTGCAGCGCATTTTCAAGACGACCATTCTGCAAAAAGTTTTGAACGACCTGAATTCAAAAAACTTTTGGAATATGTAAAAGAAAATAAAAACAAAGTTGATTTGTTATTGTTTATAAAATGGGACAGGTTTTCAAGAAATGCAACAGAATCTTATGAGATGCTGAATAAACTTAAAAAGTTTAATATTGAAGCACAGGCGGTGGAACAACCATTAGATTTAAATACACCTGAAAATAAACTCATGCTTGCTTTTTACCTTGCATCGCCTGAAGTTGAGAATGACCGCAGAGCAATGAATGTAAGTGTTGGGATGAGACGGGCTATGAAGCAGGGAAGGTGGATTGTAAAAGCACCAATGGGCTATGAAAACAAAAGAGATGAAAATAATAAAACTATAATAGTTCCAGATAAAAAAGCCAAATATATAAAGGAGGCATTCAACTCAATTGCAAACGGTGATTATACGCAACAACAAATAAGAGAAAAACTTCGGGAAGATGGATTTTATTGCAGTAAAAATAATTTTTCGGTGCTTTTGAGGAATCCTGTATATTATGGAAAAATCAGAATAAGAGCCACAAAAAATGAAAGTGAAGAATTAGTAAAAGGAATACATAAACCTTTGATAAGTGAAGAAATATTTTACAAGGTTCAGGATATTTTAGAAGGCAGGATGATTAAAAACAATGTGGCAAAAGTACATACATCAAGACCTGAATTACCATTAAGAGGTTTTCTGAAATGTCCAAGATGTGGAAGAACTTTAACGGGTAGCGCATCAAAAGGTCGTTCAGAGAGATATTTTTATTATCATTGTTATCCGGGTTGTGAAGAAAGAGTCAAAGCAACAGTTGCAAATGAAAAATTTGAAGAGATGCTCAAAGAAATCACAATAAAGGAAGAAGTAAAACATTTGTATAGAGAAATACTTAAAAGTTTATTGGAAAATACAGAAGGTAACAGAAAAGAAAATATAAATGAGATTGAAGCAGAAATAAAAAAGATAAACGAAAGAATAAATAACATTCAGGATAAACTCGCAGACAACCAAATGAACGGCGGTGATTATAATTCCGTAAAACAGAGATATGATGCACAATTAAGAGAGCTTGCAATGAAAAAGCAGGAAGCCACATACCTGAGCAATGTAGTATATGAGCAATTAATTTTCAGTTTTTCATTTTTAGAGAACCTACCGTACCATTATGCGAAATCCCCATTAGACGTGAAACAGCGAATTATCGGTTCGATATACCCTGAAAAACTTATATTTTCTGAAAACCAATATCGAACCGCGAGAATCAATGAAGTGGTTAAGCTAATGTGCTACGTAAATGAATCTTTCCCGAGAAATGAAAAAAGACAGTTTTGCCAAAAAACAAAACTGTCCCATGAGGTGCGGATGAAGGGACTCGAACCCCCATGTCGTTTGACACCAGATCCTAAGTCTGGCGCGGCTACCAATTACGCCACATCCGCATGTAGTTTTAAATTAGCTGCAAATATAAGATTTTTTTGATACAGAGAAAAAATATGTTCCATATTGAATATTGTATTTAATCAAATTAGTCACAGGTTCACAGATTACAAAAAGGGTTACACAAAAGTTCACAAAGGTTAATCCCGCACGCGTGAGATGGATTACTACACAAAATTAATAATACCATATATTTTAATAAAGTGTATTTATTCAGATAATATTTAAGAATTTAAAATATATTTCGTATATTTGAGTAAATAATTAATGACTTTTATCGTTTTACTTAAAAAAACAGGATGAGAAATATTGTAAAATACATATTGATTTATTTATATATATTTTGTTTAGCTGATATTACTTATTCACAAAATACAGGTTTTCAATCATCGAATAAGAATTTTGTTATAAAACAAAACAGCAATGCAATTTTAAGTTTTACTAGTAACGCAAGTTCAGTTAACAAGTCGGGCAATGTAAAAACTAAGGCAGGAAACTTCACTGAAATTTTTATTGATGGCTATGGAAGTAGCAATATAATTGGCGAACCAAAATTGCCGGTATTAAAAAAAATAATCGAAATTCCATTATGCGATGAATTTAATATTGATATTATTAATTATTCAATAAAAGAATATGATTTAAAAAATCTAGGAATTGTAAATCCCATTATGCCTGCTCAACCACCGTCTTCAAAAGGTGACGACCCTTCAAAAAAACAATTTGAATTTAAAAGTGATGTTTACCGAAAAAATGAATTTATAAAAAATGATTTGGTGAAAATCATTCCTCTCGGAATAATGCGAGGAGTGAGAATTGCACGATTGGAAATTTCACCGGTAATTTATAATCCCGTACAAAATATTATAAAAGTTTATGAAAATATAGAAGTAAAAATAAATTTCATAAATACCGATATTCCCAAAACCAATAAACTAAGGAGGAATTCATATTCTCCTTTCTTTGAAAGTGCTTTCAGGCAGTTTGCGAATCATATAGATTTTACTTCTTCAGATATTAATTTCTCTAAGTATCCTATAAAATATGTAATAGTTTCGGACCCTGAGTTTCAAACGATTTTACAGCCATTTGTTCAATGGAAAACAAAAAAAGGATTTACAGTAATTGAAGCATATACGAATAATCCTGCTGTTGGCAGCGATACAACCTCCATTAGAAATTATCTGAAAGGGTTGTATGAAGCTGGAACGGCAATTGCTCCTTCACCAACTTTTGTTTTATTCGTCGGTGACGTTGCACAAATTCCTTCCTTTAAAGGAAAAACAGGTGGACATTCCACAGATTTGTATTATTGTGAATATACAGGCGATGATTTACCTGAGGTTTTTTATGGAAGGTTTTCAGCAAATGATACATTAGAGTTGAAACCACAAATTAATAAAACATTGGAATACGAACAGTATCTTATGTCGAATCCAAGTTTCCTCAGTAATTCAGTTTTAATTGCCGGCAATGATGATTCATACGGTCCTGTTAATGGCAACGGACAAATTAATTATGCTCACAACATATATGTAAATCCTTCAAATAACTTAAATCCTCATGTTTATTTATATCCAAATTCTGCTGACAGCACTGCTAATATATTGCAACGAACCAATAATGGAGCATGCATAATTAATTATACGGGGCATGGAGATATTGACAGATGGACAGAACCGGCTTTTACAAGTTTCGATGTGAGTGGTCTTACCAATGCAGGTAAATATCCTCTGATGATAGGGAATTGCTGCCTTTCCAATAAATTTGATGAACTTTCATGCTTCGGTGAAACTTTAATGAGAGCTGATAATAAAGGAGCCATTGGTTATATTGGTGCCTCAGATTTTTCATACTGGAATGAAGATTATTATTTCAGTGTGGGATACAGAGCAACAATAGATACAAGTCCTGTTTTTTCTCCTTCTGCAATGGGTTTCTATGACAGATTATTTCATACCCATGGAGAGCCTTTTGCGGAATGGTATATTACACAAGGGCAAATAATAAATGCAGGAAATCTGGCTGTAACACAATCAGGTTCTTCTGCAATAGATTATTATTGGGAAATTTACCATTTGATGGGCGACCCTTCTTTAATGCCTTATTTGTCGGTGCCTTCAAATTTATCCGTATCTTATAAAAATGATATTATAAAAGGAGAAAATTCTTTTTCCGTTAATACCGAACCTAATGCTTATGCTGCACTTTCTATGAATAATATTTTATACGGAGCAGCCATCGCCGATTTCAGTGGCGTTGCTAATATACCTATAAATCCTGTTTTTCCAACAACAGGAACCGCAAACGTAGTTGTTACAAAACAAAATCGCAAACCATATATCGGAACAGTAAATGTTATTGATGCTACTGGACCATTTGTTATTTATTATAATAAGCAAGTTCATGATGCAGCAGGCAATAACAACAATAAAGCAGATTACGGGGAAAATATAAACCTTGATGTTACTTTAAAAAATGTCGGCATATCTCAAGCGAATGGTATTACAGCAACTTTATCAACTTCGGATAATTATATTACAATAACTGACAGTTTAGGCTCATGGGGAAATATTATAAATGGAGATACTTCAAAACAAAACAATGTTTTTGCATTTAATATTGCCACAAACATTCCCGACCAACATATTGCAAGTTTTTTGCTAAAAATAAAAGATAACGATACTTCTAAGTGGAATTCTAATTTCTATATTTTTGTGAACGCACCGAAGTTTGCTATTCCGGATTTTTATATTGACGATGTTTCAACAGGAAACGGAAATCACAGATTAGAACCCGGCGAAACCGCTAAAATTATTATGAAATCCGAAAATCAGGGACATGCCGATAGTTATAATACTTCAGGCACATTATCTTCTTTGAGCAGTTATGTTAATATTATTAATTCAACTGTAAATCTTGATACTTTAAAAATAAGCAGTCAGAAAAATGCAAGCTTTGATATTGTTGTAAGTCCTGCAATTCAAGCAGGAGCGTATATTGATTTTTCATATACGTTAACTTCATATCTGCAATCAAAAACATTGAACTTCTCTTTGCCGATAGGTTTAGCAGATGAAGATTTTGAAACAGCAAATTTTAAAAAATTTAATTGGGATACTTCCGAAACTCCTGTGCCATGGACAACAAATGATACTTTGCCATACCAAGGTTTATATTGTGCAAAATCAGGGAAAATAGGTAATAATGAAAGCACCGAATTAGCGATACAACTTGATGTATGTGCTGACGACAGTATTTCTTTTTATGAAAAAATTTCATCCGAAGAAGATTTTGATTTTTTGAATTTTTATATTGATAATACCCTAAAGGGCAATTGGTCGGGTGATTCCGCATGGAAAAGAGTTTGCTATCCTGTTTCTGCCGGAAGGCGCAATTTTAAATGGATTTATTCAAAGGATGTTTCAGATTACGAAGGTAATGATTGCGCATGGCTCGATTTTATTGTGTTTCCTCCTTTTTATGTAAATACTACAAATGTTAAAGAAACAAATAATAACGAAAAATCTTTTTTTACAACTTATCCCAATCCTTTCAAAAATTACATGACAATAAGCTATACATTGAATAATACTTCTTCTGTTAAAATTGAATTATACGATATTATGGGAAATAAAATAAAAACTATTCTTGAAAAAGGAAAAGAAAATTCGGGAAAGCATGATATTATATTTAATGGCTACAACCTGTCAAACGGAATTTATTATTGCGTTTTGAAAACTGATAGTGAAACAAAAACCCGTAAAATAGTTTTATCAAAATAAAATAGTTTAATTTTTACGTGAACATTTTAGAGGTTTTATGCTGTTTGATTTGTAAAAAACATTCACAATTGATATAATGAAATTTAAATATTATATCCGAATCTTTCGAGTTTATTTTTATCGCTTCTCCAATCTTTACTAACTTTAACAAATAATTCCAGAAACACGTGCCTGCCTATAAAATCTTCAATATCTTTTCTTGCTTCAATGCCAATTTTTTTTAATGCTTCACCTTTATGTCCGATAATTATTCCTTTTTGCGAATCGCGTTCAATTAAAATAATAGCACGAATTTTTGTTAAAGTGCTTTTTTCTTTAAATTCATCAATAACAACCTCGCAGGAATATGGAATTTCTTTTTGATAATTATAAAATATTTTTTCGCGAATAATTTCTGAAACAAAAAACTTAGTCGGTTTATCTGTAAGTTCGTCTTTTGGAAAATAAGGAGGATGTTCAGGTAGTTTTGAAATAATTTTTTCAATCAGGTTATCAGTGTTTATTTCTTTAATCGCTGAAACTGGAAGCATTTCAGCATTTTCAATTTTTCCTTCCCAGAATTTTATTTTTTCTTCAAGAGTTTCTTTTTTTAATAAGTCAATTTTATTGATAATAAAAAACTTCGGAACTGCTGCTTTATTCAATCGGTTTAAAATTTCCGTGTCAATTTCTTTTTCAAAAATATCGGTCATATATAAAATTACATCTGCATCGGAAATAGCTACATTAACAAAATTCATCATAGATTTATGAAGAAGGTAAAATGGTTTTAATATGCCGGGAGTATCAGAATAAATAATCTGAAAGTCATCGCCATTTACAATTCCTAAAATTCTGTGACGGGTTGTTTGTGCTTTAGGAGTTATGATTGACAGCTTTTCTTTAGTTATTACATTCATAAGCGTGGATTTTCCTACATTAGGATTACCTATAATATTTACAAAACCAGCTTTATGAACCATTTTATAAAAAATTAATTAAAAAATAATTTGTTTTACAAAGAAACAAAATATAACTTTGCAAAACAAACGAGATATCCATATATTAAAGATATATTGCGGGGTGGAGCAGTGGTAGCTCGTCGGGCTCATAACCCGAAGGTCGTTAGTTCGAGTCTAACCCCCGCTACAAAAAAATAGTTTAGAGTTTTTAGTTTAAAGTTTCGAGTAAAAAATATTAGCCCTGAGAAATCGGGGCTTTTTATATTCTGAAAATATTACCTGTTAAAATTGAAATAAGCATCCAAAAGTCTTTGAGCAGCAATGTAAGAGCTTATTTTACCTGCCAGCAGTTCGGCTTCGACCTGAGGAAATATTTTTGAAACTTCGGAGTTTCCATAAAATTTATTTTTAAGTATTTCATCAATCATAACATACATCCTGAACTTTGCCTGTTCTTTTCTTTTCTTTTCAAGGTATCCGTTATTTTTTGTAAAATTATGATGTTCAATTATCAGATTCCATATTTTATCCATTCCTTCTTTCATCAGAGCTGAGCAGGTTTCAACTTGCGGTATCCATTGCGATTCAGAAATTGGAAACAAACGTAAAGCATTTGCAAATTCGTTTTTTGCATGTTGTGATTTGATAACATTATCGCCATCAGCTTTTGTGATTACTATAGCATCAGCCATTTCCATTATTCCGCGTTTTATTCCCTGAAGTTCATCGCCAGCGCCAGCAAGCATCAGCAACAGAAAAAAATCAACCATGGAATTCACGGCAATTTCCGACTGACCAACGCCGACAGTTTCAATTATAATTGTATCAAATCCTGCGGCTTCGCAAACAATCAGGCTTTCTCTTGTTTTTCTGGCGACACCGCCAAGAGTTCCTGCCGATGAAGTTGGTCGGATATAAGCGTTAGGGTCGTTGGCAAGTTCTTCCATACGCGTTTTATCGCCGAGAATGCTTCCTTTTGTTTTTTCACTGCTCGGGTCAATAGCAAGCACCGCAACTTTTCTTCCTATTGAAGTAAGATATTTTCCGAACGCTTCAATAAAAGTGCTTTTGCCGACACCGGGTATTCCCGTAATTCCTATTCTTATTGATTTTGCAGAATGAGGCAGGCATTTCTCAATAATTTTCTGCGAAGTAACATAATGACGCTGATGAGAGCTTTCGAGTAAAGTAATAACTCTGCTTAAAATTGTCCTGTCGCCTTTTAAAATTCCGTCAACATAAAATTCGGGTGAATGAAGCTTATGTCGTTTTGCTTTTATTTTTTTTAATGCGTCTTTATTTATCGAAGATGGTTGATTTATGCCTTCATTAACTTTCGATGCAGAATTATGATTATTTTCGGGTTCTTCCATGATTTGTAAAATTACAAAAAAATTATCATATTTTGTTATTGTTTTTTCCCTTCACAACTTCCTTTATTAATTCATAAGTATTACAAAACAACTTTTCAATTTTATTTACATCAAACCATTCTGCTTTTGTAATGTCTTCACACAACTGCGGTGTAGGATTTTCATCAGTAGCATTGAGCATCTCAAACCAATATGTTTTCTTAAGAATTTTATAAAATCTTCTATAATAAATATGGTATGTAGAATTTAGTTCTTTCATTATTTTCAGGTCATTTATGCCGCATTCTTCTTTTACCTCGCGGATTGCCGCTTCAGTGATTTTTTCTTTTCTTTTTAATTTTCCTTTTGGTAAATCCCATTTGCCACGGCGGAAAATAAAAAGATATTCTCCTTTGCTGTTCCTTACCATTCCTCCGGCAGCTTTAATTTCTCTGAAAACTGATTTAAAGATTTTCCATAATTCTTCTGCTGAATTATGTGTAATAACAAGTTTTTTATTTTTATCGTTTTTAAATTCTTTTATTGTTTTTTTTAGAATTTTTATTGTAGTGAAATTATGAAAGTTAGCTTCATCACCGATTTTATCGGTATTTTGTTGAAGACAAATTAATTTGTTATTTATAAAAACTTTATACATTTGCACAAACGTATTTTTGTAAAGTTTATGATAAAAAATAAAGATACAAAATTAAAAGTTGCCGAATTTCTTTTGCAAATTAAAGCAATAAAGTTACAACCGCAAAAACCTTTTACTTGGGCATCGGGCTGGAAGTCCCCTATTTATTGCGACAACAGAGTAATTCTATCTTATCCTAAAGTAAGAACTTATATACGGCAGGAATTCTCCAAATTGGTGATTGAAAATTTCGGTACTCCCGATGTAATTGCAGGTGTTGCCACCGGTGGAATAGCTCATGGTGCCCTTGTTGCACAGGAATTGAATCTCCCTTTTATTTATGTTCGCTCTGAGCAGAAAAAACACGGTTTGACTAATGTTATCGAAGGTTATTTCGAACCCAAACAAAATGTAGTGGTTATTGAGGACCTTGTTTCCACCGGCAAGTCAAGTTTGAACGTTGTAAAAAATTTAAGAGATGCCGGCTGCATTGTAAAAGGAATGGCTGCAATTTTTACTTACGGATTTAAAGTTTCGGAAGAAAATTTTGTAAAAGAAAAATGCCCGCTTGTTACTCTTACAAATTACCAGATTTTGATAGAACAAGCTCTTGCAAATGCCGTAATTACAGAAGCTCAAGTCGAATCGCTTAATAAATGGTCGAAAGCGCCCGACAAATGGGAAGGATAAAAAATATTTAGAATTTAGGATTTGATTTTTTTCACGATTCACAATTAACTATTAACTTTTCCCATGACAAAAATTGAAAGCCAGAAAACATTAATTAATAATTCTTCCGAGAAGATTTATAATTTTTTATCCGACTTCAATAATTTTTTCAAACTAATGCCCGAACAGGTGATTAACTGGAAATCTGATGAAAACGAATGTTCGTTCACAATAAAAGGAATGGTTGATATTAAAATGCAAATTGCCGAAAAAATTCCTTACTCAAAAATAGTTTACAAATCCGCAAAAGGATTTACACTTGACTTTAATTTAATTTGCGAAATCGAAAAAATTGATGAAACTAAATGTAATGCTAAATTGCATTTCGAAGCCGAATTAAGTCAGGTTCTTAAAATGATGGTTGAAACTCCTCTTAAGAATTTTGTGGGTATTCTTATTAAAAAATTGAAAGAATTAGGCGAACAAATCTAATTTGTGAAGTGTCTCTTTTCTTATGACTTTTTGAATACACTCAATTCATTGGTTTATAAAACCGTAATTTTTTATTTCCAAAATATCTTTCTATATTTGTAAAAATATTTTGCAATTATATCTAACTAACCAAGCAGGAGGTTTTAATATGGCAAAAAATAATGAAAGCGAAAATTTAACAATCAATCTTATAGGAACAGGAACTATTATAAAAGGCGACATAAAATCCAACGGTGATATAAGAATTGATGGAACTCTCATCGGTTCGCTCGAATCAAAAGGAAAAGTCGTTGTAGGTCCTACCGGAAATATCGAAGGCGAAGTGAATTGTCAAAATGCCGATATATCAGGCATTGTGAAAGCACAGGTAACAGTAACCGAACTCATTACTTTAAAATCAACCGCAAAACTCACAGGCGACTTGCTTACAAATAAACTTGCAATTGAACCGGGAGCAAACTTCTCGGGTACTTGCAATATGAACGCACCTTCCAAGCAGTTTGGTGAAATTAAAAATGTTGTTGCCAAAGAAAAACCCGAACACACTAAAGTTGAAACAACAATTTAATAGCTATGCCAAATATACCAATCTGGCTTTTACAATGCTCGTAATTATTCTGGTTGGAGTGTTTGCAGGCCTTAAGCTTGATGAATTCTTAAAATGGAAATTTCCTGTTTTCACAATTGTTTTGTCAATACTTTCAGTTGTACTTGCAATATATTATGCAGTTAAGGATTTTATTAAAATGAAATGAAACCCACAATACCTTTATTAATAATCAGAACTTTTATTTTTTCATTTTGTCTGCTTGCAGCGGGTGTTATTGAATATTTTACTTTACATTCAAAATTTGTTTCGTCTCAACTTTGGGCTTTACTTATTCTATTTACTGCCGTTACAATAATTATTTTTCTGATAATAAAAAAGCTTTCTGGATTTCGTCCAGGGCAGTTTATATCAAGTTTTATGCTTCTTACTTTTGTGAAACTCGTTTTTTTTATTTTTATTCTTTCAGTATATGTTTTTTATAATAGAAGTGATGCAGTTGCTTTTGTTATTAATTTTTTTGTGCTTTACGTTTTCTATACGGTTTTTGAAATAATATCAATACTTTCCTTGTTGAAGAAATAAAAGTTTAATCTAACAACTATTTTTTACGAATAATAAAAAACCCACACAAATACCAATTGTAGTTTGATTTATTATTTTTTATTGTAAAATTTCCGTAAGTCAAAAATATAAACCCCAAATCTGATTGTTTTTATTCGAATTTGGGGTAATTTAACGTGAGTTCGGGATTTAATTTAATTTGTTTTAAATTCTTCTGTATTACCTGCAAATACTTACATTTTGTCTTAGCGAATCATCCGAAAGAAAACTGCCTATTTATAAATCACAAACTCATGTTATCTCAAAACAGTAACACTGCCGATTCTTTGATATTCTTCGCCGGAGTCATAAGTAACCTTAAGCTGATAAACATAAACACCAATCGATACTATTTTACCTTGGTAATTTCCGTCCCAACCTTGGGTTTGCGAATTTGATTCAAAAATCAATTCTCCCCATCTGGTGAAAATAAGCAATTTAAATTTTTTCAATTCCTGGTCAATAGAAGCATTAAAATATTCATTCAAACCATCGCTGTTTGGCGAAAACGAATTAGGAATATATATATGGGGTTTTGGTTTAATGATTATTTCTTTATGAATTATATCAGTACATCCGTCAGAGTTTGTAACTTTGAGAATAACGTTGTATGTTCCAGTATTGTCATAGGTATAAACAGGATTTTTATCAGATGAAGTTCCGCCATCACCTAAGTTCCATTCCCAGCTTACAATGTTGCTTTCCGAAAGGTCGGAAAAGTAAACGGTAGTGATATTAACTTGATCCTGCTGATAGCTAAAATCGGCTGTGGGACCATTACTTATTGAAACTGTTTTTGTTATTGAATCTTTGCAGCCATTCAAATCGGTAACACAAAATTTTACATAATAATATTCTGTGCTTTGATATGTATGTTGAGGATTTTGTGTATTATCACTGGTAAAATCGCCGAAGTTCCAGTACCACGAAGAAATCTGATTTGACGGTTTGCTGCAAATACCCGTAAATTGTGTTGGCAGCCCGAAACAATTTGCACTAAAGTTAAAATCATTATGCGGCGAAACATTTACATTTACTACAACATTATCGGTTGCTACTCCGCACGAATTAATGGCACTTACTGTATATACGGTTGTTTGATTGGGGTTAACAACCATGCTTTGCGCATTCGAACCAGTGCTCCATAAAAACGCTCCTGAACCCGTTGCGGAAATTGTAGTTTGTTTGCCCGAACATATTGTTGCATCAGAACTGACAACAACTGTCGGCAAAGATACTACAGATACTACTGCCTCATCTGTTGCGGAACCGCAGTTGCTTGTGACAGTTAACTTATATGTAGTAGTTTGAGTTGGAGAAATTATGATAGATTGCGTTGCCTGACCATTGCTCCAGATATATGAACTACCGCCATTTGCAGTAAGATTAACATTATTGCCCAAACAAATAGAAGTATCTTTTCCCGCATTGGCTGTGGGAATAGAAGTAGTTGTAATTACGATATCATCGGTTGCTTTACCGCAATTGTTTATTGCAGAAACGATATATGTTGTTGTAAGAACAGGTGCAACTGTTATTGATTGCGTTGCTCCTCCTGTGCTCCATGAAAAATTTCCTATCCCATTTGCAGTAAGTATAGTTTGTGTTCCCGAACAAATTAATAAATCCTGTCCTGCATTAACTGATGGCAAAGGTGTAACAACCACAACAATATCAGTTGTTGCCGAACCGCAGAAATTCATGCTCGTTACAGTATATACTGTTGTTTGAGTCGGCGAAACATTTATTGATGAAGTATTCTGACCACCACTCCAGATATAATTTACGCCTCCTGTAACTGCTAAAATTAAATTGCTTCCCGAACAAATAGTTGTGTCATTATTTGTAGTTGCTGTAGGCAATGGACTAACAGTAACAATAATATTATCGGTAACAGTATTGCATGAATTAGAAGCTGAAATAGTATAAGTTGTTGTTTGCGTTGGCGAAACTGTTATTGAATTTGTTATTTGACCGCTTGACCATAAAAAATTTCCGTTGCCGCTTGCAATTATTGTAGATTGTGAACCCAAACAAATTGTTTGATTTACTCCTGCATCAACAAAAGGTTGTGGAATAATAGTAATCATAACGGCATCGGTCGCAGAGCCGCAAGAGCTTGTTGTTGTTAGAGTATATGTTGTTGTTTGTGTCGGGGAAACCGTTATTGAATTTGCTGTTTGTCCGTTTGACCATGAATAAGTTGTTCCGCCTGTAGTAGTAAGATTTACAGGAGTGCCTGAACATACGTTTTGGTCAATTCCTGCATTGGCAATGGGTAATGGTGTTACTGTAATTATTACATTAGCAGTAATAGTTTGGCAGGAATTAATACCTGTAACAGTATATGTTGTTGTTTGAGTAGGACTGACAGTAATTGAACCCGTTGTTTGTCCTGAGTTCCACGAATATGAATTTCCTCCCGTTGCACTGATAACAATGCTTGTTCCCTGACATATAGTTTGATTTGAACTCACATTGATAGGTGTCCCCGGTGAAACAGTAATTACAACTTTGGCAGTATCGGTGCATCCTTTAATGCTTGTACCCGTTACAATATACGTAGTGGTAATTGTAGGATTTGCAGTAGGGTCGCTTATGTTTGTCTGGTTTAATCCTGTTGACGGACTCCATGAATAAGAAACCGCACCCGAAGCATGAAGCTGAACCGAATTTCCCGAACATGTTGTTGTATTGTTTCCGGCAGTAACATTAATTAAATCGATTTTTACTTTAACAGGAATTCTGTACGTACCCGGACAAGTGCTTGCATAAAAAACAGTGTCAACACATAAAGGAATGGTGACATAAGGATTTCCCGTATAAATTATGTTTCCTCCCACAGAATCTTTATACCAGTTTATAATAATTCCTGCAGGTGGATTTCCGTTAATTGAAACTAAAAGAGAAGCCGATTGTCCGCAGCAAATTGTATCATCATTTGCAGTGAGCGTAAAATTCGTTATAGTTGAAGTTACTCCGTTTCCTCCTTTTGTGGCTCCATTGGGAATAAATTCTGAAAGCTGAAAAGAATTGGTGGTTCCGTTAGCACCGCCATTTACCTGTTGAGTTGCTGTTCCATTTGAAACAGCAATATAACCACCACCACCACCACCACCGGGTCCTGAAGCCTCAGTGGCTCCGTTGGGATTACTGAAAACCTGATTGCCTCCGTTTCCCCCATTTGCAAGTAAAGAAACTCCTGATATTGTACCTACTGAATTTATAACAATTGTTCCACCGGCACCGGCACCGCCTGCTCCATCAGAATTGTTTGTTGCACCTGTTGAATTTCCACCTGCATTTCCGTTAGCTGTAACCTGCCCTGTTCCCGAAATACTTCCATAGTTCATCAGATAAACCATTCCACCTCCTGTACCGCCGATTCCACCACGAGAATTATCTTCTTCACCTGCACCGCCACCGCCGCCAAGAAATAATCTTCCTGTAGTATAATCCAAAGGTCTTCCGCCAAGTCCGCCATAATTTCTGCGTTTATCACCTGTCCAATTAATATCTCCGGGAGCAACTGTTAATGCGTCTTTGTTAGCATTTGAGCTTGAATAACCACCCTTACCACCTCCCGAAGAAGATGAAGTAGAAAAACCGGCAGTTTCCAAATTCCACGCACTTGCCCATGCAGGAGTTGAAATATCAGGTACACCTTTCCCTGTCCATGCTGCTATATTGCCTGCGTTTGCGCCGCCGCCGCCGCCGCAATTGTGAGCATCTCCCCCTCCTCCTCCGTTAGCACCGGATGCACGGCAATATCTTCCCAAATGAGCATCGTAGTCCGTTTGAAATCCAAAAACTCCTTCACCTTTCTCTGCTCCTTCGGTATTACTTGCATCTGTATATCTATCAGCTCCAAATGTGGTATTATTTTCAAGTTGTCCACCCCTGAATCCTTTTCCATTTACATTAATTGCACCATTTATTGTTGTGTTTCCAAGCACTTCAACAACAGTAATTCCACCTATAGTTCCATTCCATGTATCACAAGTTACGCTTCCACCAGAATTAATTGTAAAACTACTAAGTCGCGGTACTCTAATTACCTGAACTCTTCCCGAAGCTGTGTAATTATTTATCAGCGGACATTTTAAATTAATAGTTGTAGAATTAGGAACACTCATAACCTCGGCAAATTCATACAATCCGCAATTATTGTAATTCAATATGCCACCCCATGCTGAATCATTAGCAATATCCATAATAGAAGTTCCCTGCACTTGTATAATAAATATCAAATCTCCTGATGATAAAGAAGAGGTAAATCTGCCGTTAGTGTTTAATCCACTGTTTGCAACGGTAATTGAATTTGCGCCTGAAGCAGCATTAACTGTGAGGTTAGTATATTCGTTAATTATAATATTTGCAGCGGTAATATTTGATACGCCGTTTTTCCCCCGCTGAGCAAATAAATTAAGCCCAGACAAAATAAAAACAATAACAAAAAAGGCAATATGTATTTTTTGAATTTTACCCACTTTGTAATGCTAAAAAAAAGTAAATATACAAAATATTATTAAAAAAATCAAAATGTAATATAATAAAAGACCAAAAATAAAGGGGAAAGGTTGCATTTTTTACGAAAAATTAAACTTAAATATGTTTTATGCGAATCGAGGGTTAAAAATAATATTGCCACAAAAGCACCAAGACACTAAGATACACTATGTTGTATTTTCAACTTATTTTGTTTTTCTTCGTGTCCGCTGTCTCAAAAGTCCTTTGAGTGCCTTTGAGAATACCTTTGTGCGACTTTGTGGTTAAGTTAAAATATTCAACCACAAAGGACTCAAAGTATGGCGCAAAGGAACGCAAAGTAAAAAGACAACAATATTTTTCTTTTGAGACAGCCTCTTCGCTTGTTCATTAATATTTGCAATTATTCTAAAAATATTTAACTTTGTATTTTAAAAATAAATTTTAGGTGATGGTAAAGAAAATAACGCAAAAGGAAATACTAAATAAACCAGCAAAAGGAAGAAAAAGAAAAGCAAAAAACAATTCCGAAACACTTGTAGAGCTAGTAATAAAGGGAATGCAGGAAAAAAAGGCAGAAGAAATTATTAAAATTGATTTTAAAAAAATCAATAATTCGATATGTGATTACTTTATTATATGTCATGGTAATTCTGGTACACATGCAAATTCAATTTCTGATTCAATAGAATTTGAAGTAGGGGAAAAATTAAATACGAAGCCATGGCACAAAGAAGGTATAAGAAATGCTGAATGGATTTTACTCGACTACATTAATGTGGTTGTGCACATTTTTCAGTATGAAACCCGGAATTTTTACAGGTTGGAAAATCTTTGGGGTGATGCCGAAATTACTAAAATTGAACAAAATTAATTATTTATTAAAATGACTGAAGAAACCGAAAAAAAAGAGGTAACTCAAAATAATACACCCAAAGATTCTCCGGAAGAACAAAATAAAGATAAAAAAAATCCTTATCCTTTGGGTAAATTGCCAAAAAAACCTAAGATGGGGTTCAATATTTACTGGATATATGGATTAATAGCAGTGTTCTTTCTGGGTATTCAGTATTTTAATTTTTCGAGTGATACAAAAGAAATAACATGGCAGAAATTTGAATTAATTGTTGCAAAAAGAAGCATCGAAAAGATTGTTGTTGTTAATAAAGATTATGCGGAAATTTATATAAAAAAAGCAAGTTTAAAAGATACTGCCTTCAAAGATATTTCAGGAAAAAACACAACGAATAATTCTTTTAACCCAACTCCACCACATTATATTTTAAATTTTTTAAACATTGATATTTTCAATAAGGACTTTAATGACCTGCAAAATAAGATAATTGCAAAAGATACAATTAATAAAACCGCACAGGAAAAAGAAAAAATCATTACCGAAGTAAATTCCATAATCATAAAACCTGAAACACGTAAAGATTGGGGAGGAGAGATAATAGCATGGCTAATACCATTAGGTATATTTGTATTAATTTGGATATTCATAATGAACAGAATGAGCAAAACTACTGGTGGCGGACAAATATTCAGCTTTGGAAAATCAAAAGCAACGCTTTTTGACAAAGATACAAGTGTTTCCGTTAGCTTTAAAGATGTTGCAGGATTGGAAGAAGCAAAAGTAGAAGTTATGGAAATTGTAGATTTTCTAAAGAATCCAAAAAAATATACTGATTTGGGAGGGAAAATCCCTAAAGGTGCTTTGCTGGTTGGTCTTCCGGGTACGGGAAAAACATTACTTGCAAAAGCGGTTGCCGGTGAAGCTCATGTTCCGTTCTTTTCTTTATCAGGGTCTGATTTTGTTGAAATGTTTGTTGGTGTTGGTGCATCGCGGGTACGCGACCTTTTCAAACAGGCAAAAGAAAAAGCGCCATGTATTGTTTTTATTGATGAAATTGATGCAATAGGACGTGCACGAGGAAAGCACATGCTTACAGGCGGTAATGACGAAAGAGAAAGCACATTAAACCAACTGCTCACCGAAATGGATGGTTTTGCAACTAATGCAGGAGTTATAATACTTGCTGCCACAAACCGCGCCGACATCCTTGACAGAGCATTACTAAGAGCAGGCAGATTCGACCGCCAGATACACGTTGAATTACCTGATATAGAAGAAAGAAAAGCAATATTCGTTGTTCACATGAAGCCATTGAAACTCGACCCGACAATTGATACCGATTTTCTCGGAAAACAAACCCCCGGTTTTTCGGGCGCCGATATTGCTAATGTTTGTAATGAGGCGGCTCTTATTGCTGCACGTCAAAATAAAAAAATTGTTGAAAAACAGGATTTTCTCGATGCTATTGACAGGATTGTTGCGGGTTTGGAAAAACGTAATAAAATAATTTCAAAAGAAGAAAAGAAAATTATTGCTTATCACGAAGCAGGTCATGCTACTGTTAGCTGGCTGCTCAAATATGCTCATCCATTGGTAAAAGTAACAATTGTACCCAGAGGCAAGGCACTTGGTGCTGCATGGTATTCACCAGAGGAACGACAAATTACAAACAAAGAACAAATACTTGATGAATTATGTGCAACACTTGGCGGCAGAGCTTCGGAGGAAGTTATTTTCGGAACAATTTCAACGGGCGCATTAAACGACCTTGAAAAAATTACAAAGCAAACTTATGCCATGGTTTCGGTTTTCGGACTTAATGAAAAAATAGGAAATTTAAGCTTTTATGATTCTTCAGGCTCTCAGGAATATTCATTAACAAAACCATATAGCGAAAAAACTGCTGAAACAATTGACAATGAAGTTAGCAAGATAGTTGCTGAATCATACATCAGAGCAAAAGAAATACTTCTTCAAAACAAGGAAAAGCTTATTATTCTTGCTGAGGCACTTCTTCAGAAAGAAGTTATTTTCAGAGAAGACCTTGAGGAAATATTTGGAAAACGTCCGTTTGATGAAGAAAAAAAAGAAGCAGAAAAAGTTGAGGAAAAGGATTTAAAATTATAATATACTTTAAATTACTGCATTGTTACATTGTTAAATTGTTGTTTTAATAACTTAAACTTACTTATTCTGTTGTCGGTTTATTTATAACAATTTAACAATAAAACAATTTAACAATTTTATTTAAGCAAAAGCTAAATTTTAAACCATATATAGCAACAGCATTAACATAATGAAAGAAAGCACTTCCAAAGAAAAGGTTTTGAAAAAAGTTAGAAATGCTCTGATATATTCTTCACCTAACCCATACTCTGAAATTGATTTTGAAAAACCGATTTATGTTTCAAATAATAATGAACCGCCTGATGTAACATTTGCCCAGAGATTTGTGGAAGCCGGAGGAAGATTCGTTTATTGCGAAGACATCACAAGATTTCTCGACAATATTTCCATACTTATAAATCAAAACAAATGGGAAAGTATTTTTTGTGCCGATGATAATATTAAAAGATTGCTGACAGCAAAAGGCATATATTTTTATGATATTGAAGATAAATTTCGCGAAATGAATATGGGAATTACAGGATGTGAATTTTTGATTTCAAGATTAGGAAGCATAATGGTTTCATCACGCCAGCAATCGGGACGAAGGTTGAATTTTTTCCCGCCGGTTCATATTGTTGTTGCTTACACATCACAAATGGTAGGCGATTTGAAAGAAGCATTAAACAAAATAAAAGAAAAATATGGTACACGGCTGCCTTCTTTAATTTCTGTAATAACAGGTCCCAGCCGAACTGCCGATATTGAAAAAACCTTAGTGATGGGTGCACACGGTCCAAAAGAACTTTATATTTTTTTAATTGATGATACTTTTCAGTTGAAGTGATTTTTTAGTTCTATAATATTTTGTATTTGTAAAAATAAAAACGCCACAGATTCACAGATTTTAATAAAAATATTTTTCCCAAATCCAGTCATAATTTTTTATCTGTGAATCTGCGGCTAATTTTTTCAATTTGTTTTTTGTATGGAAAAAGATTGGGTGAAAGTTTATTCAACACCTTTGGAATATAAAGCAGATATTATTAAAGCAATTTTAACTGAAAATGAAATTCAATGCGTTATTATTAACAAACAAGATTCAACTTATAAAACAACTTTCGGTGGAACAATTGAACTTTTTGTTAACAGAAATGATGTTTTAAAATCCATACAGATTATTGATAATCAAAAATGATGAGCAACCTGTTCAAAAGAACCATATCCGGATTTGTTTTTATTGCAATAATTATCTGTTCTGTTTTGTGGAACTTTTATTCTTTCGCTGTAGTTATAGGAATAATAATGGTTGCAGGAGTTTGGGAATTTTATGTTCTTATACAAAAAAGCAAAATCAAACCACAAAAAATAACCGGATTATTAATAGCTGTTACAATATATACATTGTTTCTTCCGGTATATTCCTGTATAAATTACAATTGGATAATTTTAATTTTATTTTTATTAATTGCAATTGTTTTTATTTATGAATTGTATAAAAATAAAAATCCGCTTACAAATATTTCATGCACATTGCTGGGCAATATTTATATTGCAGTTCCATTTTCACTTTTGGTTTTCATTTCAAATCCCGTTCCATTCAAAATAAATTATAATTATGAAATTCCACTTGGTTTTTTTATTCTTATGTGGACTTATGACACCTTTGCTTATCTAACAGGAATTTATTTAGGAAAGCACAGATTATTTGAAAGAATATCACCTAAAAAATCGTGGGAAGGGCTTATAGGCGGAGCATTTTTTGCTTTACTCGCTTCATATATTGTTTCACTTTTTTTAAAAGAACTTTCTTTTAACGATTGGTTTGTAATTTCAATCATCGTTATTGTGTTTGGAACATTCGGAGATTTAGTGGAATCGGCATTTAAAAGACAAGTTGATTGCAAGGACTCGGGAAATATAATACCCGGACATGGCGGTATTCTTGACAGATTCGATGCAATACTGTTCGCTGTTCCATTTGTTTATATTTACTTAAAATTGTTTGTATTTTAAAAAATGAAAATTCACAAAGAAGGTTATAAAATAATTGGAATTGCAATACTTGATTTTTTTGTAACAAATTATATTTTTCAGTTTGTTTTCAAAATATTTATTTTGAGCAATATTATTCTTCTTTTATCAATATTATTAACTCTTTTCATTATTTGTTTTTTCCGTAGCCCTAAAAGAAATGTTAATATTAATGAAAATAAAATTTTATCTCCTGCTGATGGAAAAATTGTGGCAATAGAAGAAATTTACGAAACAGAATATTTTAATGAAAAACGTTTGCAGATTTCGATATTCATGTCGCCTATGAATATTCATTTAAACAGATATCCTATTAGCGGTATTGTTAAAAACGTAAAATATAACCCCGGCAAATACCTTGTTGCATGGCATCCTAAATCATCGCTTGAAAACGAAAGAATGACAACAATTATTCAAAAACAAGATGGCACCGAAATTCTTGTTTGTCAAATTGCAGGTTTTCTTGCACGTAGAATAGTTTGTTATGCTAAAGAAAACAATACCGTTAAACAAGGTGAAGAACTTGGTTTTATAAAATTCGGCTCACGCGTTGATTTGCTCCTTCCTCTGAATTCTGAAATTAAAGTTTCCCTTAATGAAAAAGTTAAAGGCGGAATAACTGAAATAGCTTGTTTGAATTAAAAGTTAAAGGATATTCTTAAAAATAAAAATCTACAATCATAAATTTATACAAACAGAACTTTAGCAAAGTTATTATAACCTTAATCCCTAACATTTCATGGTTTTACGTAATATGTATTTCTGTAGCTTCTATTAAATCTTGAGCCTCCGTCAGTTATAACAATTTTTTACTTACTCACAATAAACTTCTTGCATTGGCTGCTTTCATTGCTTTTTACGACACATAAATAAATTCCCTCCGGCAAATTGCTTACATCAAAAGAAAATTTATTTTTATTGAATAACTTATATTCAGAAATATTTTGTCCAAGGAAATTACAAACAATAATTTTGGAATTTTCATTTTCAAAAACTTGCGGAAAAGCAATATTTACAATATTATTGGAAGGATTTGGATATAAGTTAAAAGTAAAATTAAAATTATTTTTAATTTCTTTTATCTCCATAAATGCAGGATTAACTCCTTTGAAAAAGCTTACACCACCGGCGTAATTTCCAACCAGCATATCAGGATAAGCATCATTGTTTATTTTTTTGCAGGTTACTCCTGTTTTCATGCCTTCATTAATTTTAAGAAATGATGAATCAACAAGAGTGAAATTGCCATTCAGATTATTGTCAATATTTTTGTAATAAAAAATCGAACCTCCGTAACTGCCGCAGAAAAGCACATATTTTCCGCTGTCGTCATAAAAACAAGGAGTGCTAAAACCATAATTTGTAATTAAAGAATCGGTAACATTTACATTGCCAAGTTTATTATTTGTTGGAGTCGAAGAAAAAACAGGAATTGTTATTGTTCCCGTATTCTGAAAATATGAAATAGTTCCTTTTTTGCATCCGACAACTAAATCAAGCTTGCCGTCCCTGTTTAAATCCATAAGTTGCGGAGTGCTGTAATCGCCGGCATCAATATTAAAATAATTCGGATGCAAAACAAAACTTGCGGGATTGCCAGCTCCTGCAGTATTTTCAAAATAATATAATTTTCCGTCAGAATTTCCAAGAACCATATCTTCATCGCTGTCGTCGTCCAAATCACCGAAAGCAGGATATGCAGCTTTTAATTTAAGTGTCGAAATACTGGCAAAGTCGCGTGTTTTAAGTTCAAATTCAGGATTTTCTTTTGTTCCTATGTTTTCAAAAAGAGCAAGTTGGGAAGTATAATAGGAATAAAGATTTCCGAATGACCTGTATGACGAATCCCAGTAACCAAAATTTCCAACAACAAAATCGAGCAAACTGTCGCAATTATAATCGAAGAAAACCGGATAACAGCCCTCACCAACATCAATAGTTTCGTTTTGAAGAAAATCATTACACTGATAATTAAAAACCGGTTGATTATTTGTTCCTGTATTTTTATAAAACCATATACTTTTATAATTTTCGGAAACCGTATAGTCATTGGGCGATACAATTAAATCTTTCAACCCGTCATTATCAACATCGAGGTAAAAAATTCCGGGATAGGAAACCATTTTCAAAGGATTATTGTATGATGGGAAATTTGCATCCTGTGTAATCATGCTGTCATTACCAACTTCTCCGCCATTTATAAGCGAAGTAATATTTGTGCTTGCAATATCGCCGATAATAACATCTTTCAGATTATCGTTATTAAGGTTAAGTGCTAAAGTTGTTGAACCTGTATGCCGCAGTTTTCTATCAATATTTGATTTTAGAGAACTACTTACAGGATAAGGACAAGTATGATTTAAAACAATTGCAGAGCTTGTATCACCTTCTCTGAAATATCCCCAGCAATTTGTTTCGAGTTCATATTTCAAACTATCGCAATTGCCGTATAATTCTTTTGAGGTATTTTTAAGATACTGCATATAATTTCCCAATGGATGAAAAGTTAAAATATCCAAATCACCGTCTCCGTCAATATCGCTAATTGCAGGAATATCGCCCGATGAAACAAAAATATCAGTCAGATTAGTGTATTGTTTTGCCATTAAAAGTGGTTCAACAAGTTGAAATTTAAGAATAGTATCTGAAATATTTTTATAAACGGCAACACCCCCGCTTGTTATATCGGAACACGTGAAAATGTCTTCTTTCCCGTCGCAATTGTAATCTGCCAAAAGAATCCAGTCGTGTATTATCGGAAAATAATTTTTATATTCGGGAGCATATTCATAATCAACTTTATTTGCTGTGCCTTTGTTTATGTATGTTGTAAGCCGGTTTCCGCTTCTGTCAAAAACAATCAAATCCTTTATTCCGTCAAAATTCAAATCAATTTCGGAAAACTGGCAGGAATTATATCCACCCACCCATGGGTTACGAAAATAATTTACCGTATCTTTTTTTACTTTAATACTATCATTTCTTATAAAGCCAAAATCGGGAATGTTCCTTTGTGAAAAACACGGTAAAGTAAAAAGGATAAAAGATATATGTAATAGAAATGTTTTTTTCAAAATAAAAATAATTTTAATTGTTAAATTGTTGTTTTAGTATTTTACATGTATTATTTATAGTTAACGTATAAAAATATTCATGAGCTTCGCTTTCGGAACAGGTTTAACAATTCAGCAATTCAACAATTTAACCTTTTTAGTATAAAACATCACAAAACCATAAATACATTTAAACAAAATTAAGTAAATAAAATTAAAAATTGCTAATTAATAAATGAAATTCTATCTTTGCGGACTTAAATTAAAAAATTTTAAAATTATGCAGAATAAAGGAGCTATAAGATTATTTGCAATATTGCTTGCATTGGTGTGCATATATCAGCTATCATTCACATTTATTACAAAAAGAGTAGAAAGTAATGCTGCTGAGTATGCTGCAAGTCAGGATGTAACTGTTATGTCAAAAAAACTTGCAAAAAATGACATGCTGAAAGAAAGATATTATTATGATTCGATTTCGAAAGCTAAAGAAAAATATTATTTCGATTCAATTTCATCAACACCTGTTTACAACCTGCTCATAAGAAAATACACTTATAAGGAATGTAAGGAAAGAGAATTGAATCTTGGTCTTGACCTTAAAGGAGGTATGAACGTTACAATGGAAATTTCTGTTGTTGATATTCTTCGTGTAATGAGTAATAACAGTCAGGACAGCACTTTCAATAAGGCAATAAGGAAAGCTGTTGATATGCAGAGAGTAAGTCAGCAAGATTTTATAACTCTTTTCGGTCAGGCATTTGAAAGTATTGACCCGAAAGCACGACTTTCTTCCCCTTCAATTTTCGGGACTATGGAATTAAAAGAAAGAATAAATAACAGCACTACAAATAAAGAAGTTCTTAAAATTGTTCGCGAAGAAGCCGATGGAGCAATCGACAGGACTTTCAACATTCTCCGCACCCGTATTGACGCTTTCGGTGTTACACAGCCCAACATTCAGAAAATTGGCACTTATGGGAGAATTCTTGTGGAACTGCCTGGTGTTAAGGAACCCGAAAGAGCGAGAAAACTATTACAGGCACCCGCAAAACTCGAATTCTGGCTTACTTATGAAAACAAAGAAATTTATAATTACCTGACACAAGCAAATGACCGCTTAAAAGATATTTTGGAAAATAAAGATATAACAGGTACAAAAGCCGATTCGCTGTTAAAAAAATTATCGGGAGACACTGCTGCAAATGCAAAAGCAGATTCTTCAAAAAAGAAAATTGATGCAAATAAAGATAACAAAGGAAAATCACTTGCCCAGAAACTTGGTGTTGATACTTCAAAGAAAAAAGAAGGACTCGGGCAAAATGAAAAGTGGGAAAAAGAAAATCCTCTTTTTAAAATTCTCAGACCGGCTCTGATGCAGGAAGAAAAAGGATATTCAGCCCGACCAGGACCTGTTGTAGGATATGCTGCCATTAAAGATACTGCTAAGGTGAACAGCTATCTAAAAATGGCTCAGATTAAGACAATTTTTCCGCGTGATTTAAAGCTCTTATGGATGGTAAAACCTGAAAAAGAAATGCCTGGTGTATTGGAATTGGTAGCTTTAAAAGCATCGGGACGCGAAGGTAAGGCAGCGTTAGAAGGCGATGTTGTAATTGATGCACGTCAGGATTTCGGGCAAAACAATTCAAATGAGGTTTCGATGACAATGAACAGCGAAGGAGCAAATATATGGAAACGACTGACCGGTGAAAATATTAAAAAATGTGTTGCAATTGTTTTGGACAATTATGTTTATTCGGCACCTGTTGTACAGGACGAAATTCCTAACGGTCGCTCACAAATTACAGGAAACTTCACTCTTAACGAAGCAAAGGATTTGGCAAATGTTTTGAAAGCAGGTAAATTACCGGCACCTACAAGAATTGTTGAAGAAGCTGTTGTTGGTCCAACTTTAGGAAAAGAAGCAACTAATGCAGGATTATTATCTTTTGTCATTGCCATGCTTTTGGTTTTGGCGTTCATGATTTTCTATTATGCCAATGCGGGCTTGGTTGCGAATATAGCTTTATTTGCAAACTTCTTCTTCATTATGGGAGTTCTCGCATCACTTGGAGCAGTCCTCACCTTACCAGGTATCGCTGGTATAGTATTGACAATGGGTATGGCTGTTGATGCAAACATTATAATTTATGAAAGAGTTCGTGAAGAATTGGCAATAGGAAAGGGAGTGAGGCTTGCCATAAAAGATGGGTTCTGGAATTCGTACAGTGCAATTATTGACGGACACGTTACTTCTCTATTAACAGGTATCATACTTTATGTGTTTGGCACCGGACCTGTTAAAGGATTTGCTACTACTTTAATAATAGGTATTTTCACAACACTGTTCACAGCATTATTATTATCACGGCTTGTTTTTGAAAGAAGATTGAACTTAAACAAACCAATTAAGTTTTTTACAAAACTTACCGAAGGTGCATTTAAAAATGTAAATATTGATTTTATCGGAAGCAGAAAACTGATGTATTTTGTTTCAGGTACAATAATTACTATTGGTATTATATCTTTAATTGTCAGAGGTGTTGATTATGGTATTGATTTCACAGGTGGAAGAACTTATGTTGTTCGTTTTGCAAAAGAAGTAAAAACAAACGACTTGAGAGAAGCCCTAAAAGTATCGTTTGGCGAGGCACCTGAAGTTAAAACATTCGGTTCAAACGACCAGGTTAAAATAACCACAAAATATTTAATAAACTCGACCAGTACCGACTCTGAAACAAAAGTTGAACAAAAACTTTACGAAGGTTTACAAAGCACTATTGGCAAAAATGTATCTTTCAAAACTTTTAAAGAAAAACTCATTATGAGTTCTCAGAAAGTCGGACCTACAGTTGCCCGCGATATTCTTATTGCTGCATACTGGGCGGTATTCTTTTCTTTAATTGGTATTTCATTATATATTTTTATAAGATTCAGAAGATGGCATTTTGCTTTCGGTGCATTGACTTCACTTTTCCACGATACATTGATTATAGTATCATCGTTCTCATTGCTGTATGGGATATTGCCTTTTTCATTGGAAATTGACCAGGCATTTATAGCAGCAATATTAACAGTGGTAGGTTATTCAATTATGGATACAGTTATTATTTTCGATAGAATACGTGAATACATGGGATTACATAAAAAACAGGAATTAAAGAAAACTACAAATGATGCCTTGAACAGCACATTAAGTCGAACAATAAATACGGTTGCGACTGTAATTTTTACTTTGCTTGCAATATTTATTTTTGGCGGTGAAGTAATAAGAGGTTTTGCTTTTGCCTTGTTAATTGGTGTTATCACAGGTACTTATTCTTCATTGTTTATAGCAACACCTCTGTTCTATGATACATACATGAATAAGTTGAAGAGAGATGAAAGAAAAGAGTTGAAAAATAAAATTTAGAATTATTTTTTAGTCCTAACAGGTTATCCAAGACCTGTTAGGTCTGAAAATAAATAAAAAATGAAAAAAATTATA
This sequence comes from Bacteroidales bacterium, assembly GCA_041671145.1. NCBI lineage: Bacteria > Pseudomonadati > Bacteroidota > Bacteroidia > Bacteroidales > Bacteroidales bacterium. The sequence continues at coordinate 76,387 of JBAZBZ010000009.1, forward strand.
TTATTATCATTGGTTTTATTTACAGCATTTTTTTTCAGCTGCAATCACAATAAAAGAGCAGAAAACCTTTTTACAATAAAAGGTGAATTTGCAAACGTAAAAAACGGACAAATAATTTCATTGATTGAACTGAAACCCGATACAGCAATTGCTGTTGATTCGGTTACAATAAACAATGGTATATTTTTATTTAAAAAAAATACCAAAGCAATTGGATTTTATCTTTTAAAATTGGATAAAAAAAATTCCATAACTCTTTTAATTGATACTACAGATAATATTTTCATAAAAGCTGATGGAAAAAAATTAAGACAAACATACACAATCAGCGGCTCAAAAGGTTCGGAATTGATTCATTTGCTTGAAGTAAGAATGCAAAAAAGTTTGAAAAGCATGGACTCATTAAAAGATATTTTTAATGCAAAACAAAACGAAAAAGATTTTTACAAAATCAAATTATCTCTTGATTCCACGTGGTATGCAATATTTAATCAACATCAGTCATTCATTAAAAATTTTATAAACAAAAACACAAATTCTCTTGCCTGCTTGCTTGCAATTTCAGAAGAACTTGGAAGGGCAAGATTATTAACACCCCAGAAGGACTATGATTATTTTATAAAAATTGACAGCACTTTAACCAAAAATTATCCGAAAATAGAACATATAAAAGTTTATCATGAAAAAATAGCAGAAATAAAACGTTTAAAAACAGAAGAATATATGAAGGAACAAAAGCTTGCTATTGGTGCTTATGCTCCTGATATAAAACTTCCCGATATAAAAGGTAAAATGATTTCTTTATCATCATTGAAAGGTAAATTTGTGTTAATTGATTTCTGGGCTTCGTGGTGCAGACCTTGTATAAACGAAGTTCCCAATCTTATTAGGGTTCATAAAAAATACCATAAAAAAGGATTTGAAATTTACGGAGTATCGCTCGATAGTAAAAAAATTTTATGGAAAGATGCAGTAAAAGTTTTAAAAACAAATTGGCTTCAGGTAAGCGATTTAAGTTCATGGAATTCTTCTGTTGTGAAACAATATGATGTTAAAGCAATTCCGATGACATATTTACTTGATATGGAAGGAAAAATTATTGCAAAAGGTTTGATTGGGGAAGAACTTGAAAAAAAGTTAGAAGAAATTTTTAAAACTGCTAATTGATTTTTTTTATAGTATCAACGATACCTTCAATAAACTTCAGGTCATCTTCGGGAATATTTTTGAGCAAATCGGAATAGTTTGTTTTTTCGGGAATTTCTATAAAATAAGTTTTTCTTAATTTATTTATCAGACAGGGTTTTTTCAGCCATGGATTAAACATTTTTAAAATTTTATAGTTTACATTTTGCTTTGCTGCAAAGTTGATTAAGTTAAATATAGGAGTGTCAACCTGAAGTTTGCGAATTTCAATTTCGGGATACAAATCTTTTTTTCTTAAAAGAAATCCATATTTTTTTGGATTTTCAAAAATAAGCTTTATTGCAAAAATTCTATAAATATATCTTGATGTTTCAAGGTTCAGATACAAATCATAAAAGCTTGATGTTTTCTGAATTTCAACCTGATTTTTCAATCCACCAATTCCCATATTGTATGATGCTGCGGCAAGAGTCCAGTTTTTTAAGGTATCATAAGCTTCTTTTAAATATTTACAAGCCGCTTCTGTAGATTTTTCAAGATTATATCTTTCGTCAACTTCTTCATTTACTTCAAGACCATAATTTTGTGCTGTTTTTTTCATAAACTGCCAGAATCCTGAAGCACCGGCAGGAGAGACAGTATAAGTAAATGAACTTTCAATCAATGCAAGATATTTGAAATCATCGGGAATATTATTTTTTTTTAAAATCGGCTCTATTCGGGGAAACCATCTGTTTGCACGCTTCAGCATTAATAAAGTTTGCGATTGCCAGTAAACATTGGTAAGCATTTCTCTGTCGAGTGCTTCTTTTATGTCAAACCTGTCGGTTGAAATTTTTTCGCCAGCAAAAATTAATTCTTCGGGAACTTCAACTGAAAATATTTTATAACTATCCTGAAAATAATTTTCATATTTTTTAATTTCATCTTTTCTTTCTATTGAAAAACTAAAAAGTTTATAAATAAAAATGATACCGAACAATAAAAATAATACCGACAATAATCTTTTTGTCTTTACCTTGAATGTCGCAGAAATCATGATTTTTTGATATGATTTTTCTTTTTCATCTTGGTTACGTAAAATAAAATTCCAAACAGAAAAACTAAATATAATACAAATAAAGAAATATAAAGATGATTCCATTTGGCTATGGAATTAATAATTACCATCATTATTACTGAAATAGCAGAAAGAAAAGAAAAAATAAAGGCAATTTGTTTTTCAGTATGTCCGAGATAAAACAAATTGTGGGTTGTATGGTCTTTTCCCCCAATAAAAGGTGATTGTTTTCGCATAATTCTGTTGAATACAACTATAGTGGTATCTATTATCGGTAAACTAAAAATTATAACCGCATTTAAAATTCTTTTTGTAAATATTTCATTTCCGTTAAAGTCCTTATTATTCCAATAAAAAACAATCCCAATTCCTGCCAGAAATATTCCAAGCAATTGACTGCCCGTATCGCCCATATACATTTTTGAAGGATACCAGTTGTAAAACAAAAACCCTATTAAAGATGCCAGAATTCCAATCAGCAATAATACATATACATCAATTATAAAGTGCTGAAGTAATACCAAAACCAATATAGAAACAAGAATGAATACTGAAACAATCGTTGCTATTGAATCCATGTTGTCGAGCATATTTATTGAATTCATCAAGCCGACAACCCAAAAAATTGTTATCAGATAGTTATATAAATCATTTTGAAAAATATTAATATATGTTCCCGTAAATATTAAAATCAGAGAACAAAAAAGTTGAGTAAAAAACTTCAGAAGCGGACGTGTATTAAAAGCGTCATCAGCCAAACCCATGACAAAACCGAGTGTACAAGCTACGAAAAAACCAAGAAATTTTAAATTGAATGATTGATATTCCTTGTGGAAAAACGAACAGAAAATTATTGAAACAAGAAATATAATATAAAATGAAATCCCTCCAAGAGATGGTTTATCCTGAGAACTCCAACGTATTTCATTTCCATTATTATTTCTTATTCCGAGAGTTTTTGAAAACTTCAGGAATAAACCATTTATCACAAAAGAAAATATTATTGCACAAATAAAAAATATTATTAATTCTATTAATCCTCTCATATTCTCTTTACTTTAAAATAAGCTTATATAATCTTTAAATTTTAACCCTTTTTTATCTTTTTCGGAAAGAACCGGATTATTTATATTCCATTTTATATTTAAATCAGGGTCATTCCACAAAATACATCTTTCCGAATCTTTATTGTAAAAATTGGAACATTTGTATGAAAAAACTGTTTTGTCTTTCAGTGTTGCAAAGCCGTGAGCAAAACCAGAAGGAACCAACAACATGGTTTTGTTTTCTTCTGATAATTCAATAGAAAAATATTTTCCGTAGGTGTGAGATTTTTTTCTGATATCTACAACAACATCCATAACTTTCCCTTTTATAACGCGAATTAGCTTTGCTTGTTCATGAGGAGGAATTTGAAAATGCAAACCTCTGATAACATTTTTTTGCGATTTAGATTCATTATCCTGAACAAATTTGTATTTTATTCCGTTTTTATTGAAAACTTCTTCATTATACGATTCAAAGAAATAACCTCTGTCATCCTGAAAAACATCGGGCTCAATTATTAATAAATCTGATATAAAAGTTTTAATAATTTTCATCTGGATTTTAAACTTTTATTCCTAAAATTCTTTTCAAAAACGATACTTTTACCTTTTTATTTTTATCTTCATCATAATAGCCATAACCGTAACCATAGCCGTATCCGTAACCATAGCCATAACCATAGCCATAACCATAGCCATAATTTTTGTATCCCTTTCCGTAACCATATTCCGAAGTTAAAATTTCAACTCCGTTGAGTATTATAGCGAGTTTTGATATTTTATTTTCATTAACAAGTTTGTCAACATTTTCAATAAAAGCTTTATTTGAATAATTTGCTTTAAAAATATAAATAGGATAGTCTGCTCTCTGTATATTAATTATACCATCAGTTACAAGTCCTGCAGGAGGATTATCAATAATAATATAATCATATTTTGTTTTAAGATAAATTATAATTTCATCCATTTTTAAACTCAAAACTAATTCTGAGGGATTAGGAGGGGTTGGTCCTGCTGTAAGAATATCAAGGTATTCAACAGAGCTTGGACGGATGCAGTTTTCAATAGTGTCTTTTCCTATTAATACAGTACTTAGTCCCTTGTCATTATCAACGCCAAAACCAATATGAATTTTTGGTTTTCGCATATCGGAGTCAATAAGAATCACTTTTTTTTCAGAGAAAGCCATAATTCCTGCCAGATTAACTGCAACAAATGTTTTTCCTTCTCCGGATATGGTAGAAGTTATGGAAATAATTTTGGGGCCGGGCTCATTTGATATATACTGAAGATTTGTTCGTACTGCTCTTAATGATTCTGCAATTAAAGATTTAGGTCTTTTATCAACAATCATTTGCGTAATAGGTATTTCTCTTCTGTATTTAGGAATCATTCCAAGTACAGGAATATCGGTATATTTGGTAATATCTGATAATAAGCATATATAATTATATAATACATATCTTATAATAATAACAGCAAGGCAAAAAAACAATGCTGCCAAAATACAAGCCATTACAATATTTCTTTTATTGGGAGAAATCGGAACAGTAGGCGCCATTGCTATCTGTAATATTTCATTATTTGAAGTATATCCTGCCTTGGAAATTGAATACTCTGCTTTCTTTTGAACCAGCTGGTCATAATATCTTTCATTAATGGAATGCATTCTTTGTAAAACCGTATATTCAATAGGAAATATTCCGGTTCCGTTAGCAGTATCGGTGGGATTTACTTCTTTACTCAGTATTTTATAATATTCATATATCTTACCAAATAACTCTTTCTTTTTAACATCATTATTTTTTCTTATTGCTTTAATTGTTTCGTTGAGTAGTTTTTTCTGAACTTCAATTTGAAAATTTATTGATTCTACTTGTCCGCTTTTAAGAGTTACATCATATAAAATTTGTTCTTTTTTTATCAGTAATTGTTGAATATTATTCAGAATACCTGTTATCATACCTTGTTGTAAATCGCTTCCTGCTAAAATTGCAATTAACTTATATATATCAACATCTTTATTTTTAACTATATTATTTTCAATTTCACTTAAAATACCATTTTGATAATATATATTCACTATCTTGTTTTCTATGTCATCAATTTTTAAGGGAATATTTTTTGTTTCAAGAGTTTTAACATCATTAATAAAAGAATCTATAGTGCTTGTATCAATTTCTTTGCCAGTAAAGAAATTCTTATTATTTAGTGCTTCAATGATATTTCCTTTCTTAAATGCTCTCAATTGCGTTTCCGTTTCATTTAATTTGTTATAAACTTCTGTGAGTTGATTGTCAAGAAACTCAAGAATATTTTTAGCACTTTCCGCCTTTTTTTCAATATCATAAATTTTAAATTCCTGTGCAATAGTATTTACAATATCAGCTGCTTTGTTTGAGTTCCTGTCCTGAAAACTTATTTGTATTGTTTTTGCTGCGCCATTAAGAATATTTATTTTTAACCTTGAAGAATTTATTGCTACAATTCTTTGCGGGTCATTAACAATAAAATAATAATCATCACTCAAATTTTTACTTCTTTGTTCAATAATGGCAGAATAATTAATAACACTGATTTTAAAATCTATTTGAGGAAATGTCATCCAAACATTAACCAATCCGTGCTGATTATAAACTCTACCATTTAATTCATAATCAATTTTAAATCTTCTGTTATCAATAAAATTCAAAAATATTTGTTTGCCGAATAAAGAAGGTTCTTTAACTTTAACCTCCACGTTAAAAGGAGTGCTTGTGTATGCTTCAAAATCCAGAATAGTTCCTTTCAGATAATAACTTATGTTTAATGGCAGTTTAGAAAAAACTCTATTGAGAAATACAGGAGCTCTCAATAATTCAAGGTCTTTTTCGGTACTGCCACTCTGGTCATCATTGGCATTCAGAATATTTGCAGTATTTGTTGAATTTTGCTGAATAATGGAAACGGCTTCATAAACCGGATGTGTATATCTCAAGTATAAAAAAGCCATCACTCCTGCCATAACAAAAAAAGAAATTATCCAAAAAATACTCTTCTTGAAAATAAATATGAATAGTTTCGGGTCAAATTCGTCGTTTATATTTGATAATTTCTTTTTAAGCATTATTTAAACAGAATTAATTTTATTTCTTTGCGCCTAATGTATAATAAATTAACAATATTGTTGATATTAATGACATATAAGGAGAAATTGTGTTCATAAATTCTTCAGGAACTTTATCTCTCGGTTCTATGTATATAATATCATTTGCCTGAAGAACTATGTTTCCCTGGTCAATATTTTGCACTCTTGATAAATCTATCTGAAAAACCTGATTGCCTTCTTTTGTTCTTCTTATAATTTTAATTTTATGTGACTTTCCTTCACCGATTCCTCCTGACTGGGCAATCAACTCAAATAAAGTTGTTTTTGAATTATATAGCGGCACGACCGAAGAATTTGTACCGCCTCTGATAAGAATAATCCTGTTATTGCTGACATGAACTTGCACAAAGGGTTTATTAAAATAAACAGTAAATTTTTCTTCAAGCATTTTTTCGGTTTCTCTGGAAGTTAATCCGGCTATCTGTATTCTTCCTAAAACAGGAAATTTCACAGTGCCATCATACTCTACCTGTAATGTAAGTCCGCCACCGCTGCTAGCGTAACCATTTACGCCATTATCATTTCTGTTGAAATTTAAGGTATTTCCTCCGATTGTTCCATTTACCGGGTCAACCAATCTTTCGCCATCATTGGTGAACAATGCAAAAGAAATAATATCGTTGGGAGAAATTTTATAAAGCTGGTTTGAATCTGTTGGCAGAGGAGTATATTGATAATCAACTCCTGTTCTCAACATTTTGCTCGGATTAAATATCCTGCAGGAAGTTATACAAAAACTCAGTATTAATAAGTAAAACAAACTTTTTTTCATTTTTTATGTTGATTTATCTTATCCGCATTTTCTTTTAATAACGATAAATATAAGTTTTTCATATTATTTACCAAACATGTATAGTGATATTTTTTTCTAACAAAATCCGCTCCCGATTTTCCGAAGACAGCTCTAAGATTATCATCATCTAACAATTTCAGCATATTCTCCCCGAATTTTTCGGCATCTCCGTTTGGTGATATAAATGCTGTTTGATTGGGAATAACCACATTTTTAATCCCTCCAACATCAGTTGTAACTATGGGTTTATTTGCTGCCTGCGCTTCTATTAAGCTTACCGGAGTTCCTTCATTTAATGATGTTAAAGCAATAATATCCATTCCTGATATTGCATAGTCAATATTTTTAATCCATGAAGTAAAAGTAATTATTGCCTTTTCATTTTTGTAATTTCCTTCCAGATAACTTATTCCTAATTCTTTTGCTTTTAATTCTATATTTGTCTTCTCGGTGCCATCACCAATTATAAAAACCCTTATTTTTTTATCTGTGCGTTCCAGAATATATTTCAATGCTTCGATAAACATAATGTGGTTTTTAATAGGAACAATTCTGCCAATTATGCCTATTGCTATTTCGTCATAAGCTATATTATAATCTTTCCTGAAGGATTCTCTTTTAAAATCCATATTTTCCTGAAACTTGTCAAGGTCAAAGCCAAGAGGGATTACTTCAATTTTTTCGGGTTTACAGATTTTATATTTTTTTGCCAGTTCTTCTTTTTGTATTTCACTCAAAGCGATTATTCTGGTGCTTTTCTTTGCAAGCTGCCGTTCAATATTAACGTAAAATGAGGATTTAATGCTGCTGAAATATGCATCAAAAACATGTCCGTGAAAAGTATGAATAATAACGGGCACTTTCATATATGATGCGGCTCTGCGTCCGAGTGCTCCTGCTTTTGAAGCATGTGTATGAACAATATGAGGTCTGAATCTTTTTATTATATCTCTTATTTTTCTATATGCAATAATGTCGTAGTAAGGATTTATACTCCTTTTCATTTCAGGAATAGTAAAAGGAATTATCCCAAGACTTCTAACTATATATTCCGAATTTTCTTCGGTTTCATCATTATCACCTCCAATAAGCATTGTTTCAAATTCGGGCTCCAAATATTTTGTAAGATACGCTGCATTATAAGTCGGACCACCCAAATTAAAACGATTTAATATTCTTAATACTCTTGGCATGTATAAAATAAGTTTGTAGTTTACAGTTTAAGGTTTAAAGTTTTTGTTATTTGAGCTTACTATTCTTTAATTTATTTTGTTTTCGATTTTAAAGATTTTAAAACTTTGAAATTCGCATGTATATTTTTTTATTGTTAATCCTACTTATCATGTTCTGGAGTTCAATATGCATGACTTTAAACTTTAGACCTTAAACTTTAAACAAAATAAAGTTTAATTCATATATTTCTTCCACCAATACTGAAATACCAGTAATCCCCATATTTGTGCATGCACATCTCCCGGATTTGCTGAAAATAATTTATCCTTCATGCTTTTAACAATAGAAATATCAAAAATTCCCTGCTCTTTCACAAAATTGTCGTTTAGTAGGTTATCTTCGAGCATTGATTTAAGGTCGGTTCTTAACCACTTGAGCAAAGGCACTTCAAATCCATGTTTCTTTCTTGTATAAAGTTCTTCGGGCAAATATTTTCTGAATGTATCTTTCAAAATCTTTTTCTGATGTTTTTGAACAATTTTAAATTCTTCGGGCAATGAAAAGCAATAATTAACTACATTGTAATCTAAAAACGGAACTCTCACTTCCAAACTATTTGCCATCGACATCATATCTGTTTTTGTTAACATATCTCCTTTTAGCACCAAATCCATATCGGTATATAAAATAGAATTTAGTTTTACGTTATTTTTGTCAATATGTTTTAAAATTTCAGATTTTCTTTTAAAATATTCTTTTATATTTAATTCATTGCTTATTAATGCTTTTGCATTATTCTCCGAAGAAAAGCTACACCATAGCCAGTATCTTTCTTTTGCATTCAAGGCAACTCCACCGGCAAATCTGTTAATTTGCCTAATTTTATTGATAATTGCTGAATGTCTTGATTGGGGCAAAGCATTTGTGAATGGTTTTAAGAGTCCTATAATTTTTGAAGCAGATTTATTTTTTTGTATGAAATATTCTGCTCTGTGTTTATTGTATCCGGCAAACATTTCATCTCCACCATCACCTGAAAGGGCAACTGTAACGTGCTTTCTTACATGATGACTGAGAATATTCACCGCCAATGCCGAAGAATCGGCAAACGGTTCGTCAATATAATCAAGTGCACTATGCAAATGAGAAAATAAATCATCATTAGTAAGCGAAAATACAGTATGGTTGGTTTTAAATTTTTTGGAAACAAGCTTTGCATAATGAGTTTCATCAAAATACGGTTCATCTTTATAGCCAATGGAAAAAGTATTTATATTTTTTTTATATTGGGAAGCTATCGCTGTAATAATTGAAGAATCAATGCCTCCGCTTAAAAATACACCGAGCGGAACATCCGATATTAATCTCAACTCCACAGAATTATTCATTAATTCCTCAAGTTTATTTTGTGCTTCACTGTATGATATGCTTGTGTTTTCTGAAGGTTCAGGAATTTTATAATAATATTTTTGCAAAATTTCTGCATTTTCTGGCTTTTTAAGATTCTTGATTATTAAAAATGAACCTGAATCAAGCTTTTTAACATTTTTAAAAATTGAATGCGGATTTGGAATATAATTTAATTGCAAATATGTAAATAGCGAAGCATCATCAATATCCTTAGGAATACCATAAGAAAGCAAAGCTTTCATTTCCGATGCAAAAATAAATTTATCTTCATCGCGATAAATCAGTAGTGGTTTTATTCCCATCCTGTCCCTTGCAATAAACAAGGATTCTTCAACATTATCATAAATTGCAAAAGCAAAAAAACCGTTTATTTTTTCCAGACAAGAAACTCCTTCGTTAATATATAATTGCAATAAAACCTCGGTATCACTTTGTGAGCGGAATTTAAACCCTTTATCTGATAATTGTTTTCTATGTTCTTTAAAATTAAAAAATTCTCCATTAAGAATTATTGTATATCTCCCCGAATTATCCGTGAAAGGTTGTGATGCAATTTCAGAAGTATCAATTATTGCAAGTCGTGCATGGCCTACAGAAATATTATTATGCTTAAATACACCATTGCCATCGGGTCCTCTTTTAGATAATTCTTTTACCGATAATTCAACTTTATTAAAAAGCGATTTGCCTTTATCGGTAAATGCTACTATTCCTGTAATTCCGCACACTTATATTATAATTAAAAGATAATCTTATTATTGATAAAATATGAATATTTACTGCGAAGATAGGTAAATTTGAGTAAATTGTAAAATCATGAAGTAGTGAATTTGTGAAATAAGGAACATTGAATTTATCGTTCAATTTTAAATATAAATCATTTCTCGCAGAGGTGCAAAGTCGCAAAGATTTTAACAGTGAAGTAATCCAACAATATATCAATCCTAAACTATTATTTTTTCAACTCTAAGTACTTAAGGCACTTTTAGTACTTTTTAATTTTCTAAATATGTATCGCTTCTCCATAAGCAGCAGCAACGGCTTCCATCACTGCTTCCGACATTGTAGGATGAGGGTGAACTGCTCTGATAATATCGTGAGCGGTAAGTCCTTTGCGGCGTGCAACAACTGCTTCGGCAATAATCTCGGTTACGTTTGCTCCCACAAAATGAGCACCAAGCCATTTATCTGTTTTTGCATCAAATATCACTTTTATAAAGCCATCTCTGTTTCCTGCTGATGTAGCTTTTCCTGATGCAGTAAATGAAAATTTTCCGACCTTAATTTCATAACCTTTTTCTTTTGCTTGTTTTTCGGTCATTCCGACTGAAGCAACTTCGGGAGTTGTATAAGTACATCCCGGAATATTCCCATAATCAAGAGGTTCGGGATTTAAGCCGGCAATTTTCTCAACACATATTATTGCTTCCGCTGAAGCAACATGAGCTAAAGCAGGACCGTGAACAATATCACCTATTGCATAAATACTTTCAACGTTTGTTTTATAAAATTCGTCAACAGCAACTTTTCCTTTTTCGATTTTTATACCAACTTCTTCCAATCCTATTCCTTCAATATTTGCAGCAATTCCAACCGCCGAGAATACCACTTCTGCTTCAATGTTTTCAATTCCCTTTTTTGTTTTTACAACTACCTTACAAATGTCTCCTTCAATGTTTACCTGTTCTACCAACGATTCGAGCATTACTTTCATTCCTGCCTTTTTAAAGGAACGTTCGATTTGTTTTGATACATCTTCGTCTTCAATCGGTAAAACATTCGGTAAAAGCTCAATCAAAGTTACCTGTGTTCCCATTGAATTATAAAAATAAGCAAGTTCACTTCCTATCGCACCAGAACCAACAACGAGCATTGATTCAGGATTTTCCTGCAACGTAAGAGCTTCGCGATAACCAATTATTTTTTTCCCATCTTGTTTTAAGTTTGGTAATTCCCTTGTTCTTGCACCGGTTGCTAAAATTATTCTTTCGGCTGATATTTCTGTTTTATTTCCTGTTTCATCAAGAACTTCAACAATTTTAGCCGTTTTTATTTTTCCAAATCCTTTAATAATTTCGATATTATTTTTTTTAAACAAAAACTGAACTCCTTTACTCATAGTATCGGCAACATTTCTGCTTCGTGAAATTACAGCTTTGAA
>JBAZBZ010000010.1 GCA_041671145.1 Bacteroidales bacterium
AATGTGTCATTTGCTACATATCTGCAAAGCCCAACATCTCCTCTCAATGCTGCAAAACATTTATTATAGTATGCAATAAGACCAAAACCTGTCGTGCTTGTAGCTCCCTCAGGACATCCAAAAACACATTCATACCAGTGTCCACCAGCAGTTTGTTTAAATACAATAAAAGCCGTAACTTTATTTGTTGCTGAGAAAACAATTGCATTAGTTGCTAATTCGTCATCTGTTCCATCAAATCTAATAATAGGTTTGTTATTTAAAACACTATTAACAAATATAGGTTGCTTGTTACTTGTAGATTGAGTGGCATTATTGCCATTTTCGCTTAAGTCGTTCCATTGTGTAACATTTGAGCCGCTTAAAACAACTCCGGCATCGGCAGCTAACCATAACTTTAATCCGCTTAAAATTTTAGGATTAAATGTAGTAAGTTTATAATCATTTGTCCAGCTTGTATAAGCACTACCGTCGTATGCCCGGACATGCCAATAATAAATATTGCCCGAATGGAGAACCGGGAGTTGGGAGTTGGGAGAAACAAGCCCCGTGAAATTCTGAACATCCGAAGTAAACAAAATATCTGCAGCAACCTGTAAATCGTAACTCACTGCACCGGGATTTGTATTCCACTGAAAATTTATAACTGTGTCGGATACAATGGCGTTATTATGCGGATAAATATGAGAAAGAGGTTGAGCGGATAGTGAATAATTAATAATTAATAATGAATAAAATATTATCCTTTTAAATCTCATAATTTTTATTGAATTGAAAGAACAAATATACGAAAATATTGTATAATACCCAAAATAATCAGTAGAAACTTTTTTTATAATTAGAGTTTGTCCAGAATGTCCGATTTCTTCGTTATTCTCGTTTTAAAAATCAGTCATTTACTTTAGTAAACTCCTGATTTTTAAAACTTCGAAAGCCTCGAACTCGGACATTCTAAACCAAACTCTCGACTTTATGAACAGGCATTAATTAAGTTTGTTTATAAACTAATTTTTCCGCAAATATCGAAGATTATTGCTGAAATAAACTCTGCGAGTATCAGCGTAATCTGCGGGAAATAAAATTTTCATATTTTCGACTTTATGGACAGATACTAATTAGAGTTTGTCTATAAAGTCCTACTTCTTTGTTATTCTCGTTTTAAAAACCAGAGGTTGTCAAAAGTGCTCTGTGTAACTCTGTACAGAATCTCTGTGGCTCTCTGTGTGATTTTTTATATCAATACGATAATTCACAAAACTCATTTTGTAAATTATCGGGTTAAAATCTAAATTGATTTTTAATTTAACACGATAATTTTTATAACCATAAATTTGCAAAAGCCATAAATTCCGCGAACTTTGTACTCTTTTATTGAAAAATGAGGGTGTCTCAAAAGGCAAAATTTGTGATTTTTTTCTTTGTGCTAATTTGCGCCTTACTTTGTGTTCCTTTGTGGTTGAATGTTTTATATTAACCGTCCGTCAATTGACGGACACGAAGTTTTTCGCAAAGGCACTCAAAGGACTTTTGAGACAACCTCGGATTATTAATTTGAATTTTTCGCAAAAAATAAAAATCAAGAAAACAAAAGTTATTTTTAAACCTTTTTACGAAATTATTTGACGTAATCTATACACTTGCAATAATTACAAATTTTAGTACTTTTGTATTTGCATTTTTTTATACTGAAAATTGGATGAAGTCGTAAATTTAGAAAATTTTTATTTGTGAAGCTGAGCTTTCAGGAAATTGGAGATGGCTTTTGGGGAGAGTTGAGTTATTTAAAACAAAAAATTCCCACAATTAGTTTTACAAATGTAGGGAAAGATGTTGAAGATTTATTAAAAGCAATTTATGAATTAATAAAAAGCAAACCATGGATTACCATTCCTGAAATGTCTCACGAGCTTGATATTAATTCAAGAACAGCAGAGCGATATATTGCAAAATTAAAATTAATGAAAATTATTGAAAGAAACGGAGGCAAAAAAGCCGGAAATTGGAAAATAAAAAAACAATTTTTAAAATAAAAACTTAAAAAATAAATTAATTTTAAAAATCAATCATAGATGCAAACAATTATCTACGAACCAAATTCGCGACAAAGAACAAATTTTATAAAAATTTATTTCACATTATTTAAAAATATAATAAATAATAAGGAATTAATATTTCAGTTATTTAAACGCGATTTTTTAATGTCATACAAGAAATCATTTTTGGGAATGGGCTGGCTTATATTTACACCGGTTTTAGGAATACTTTCTTGGGTTTTTATGAATTTTTCGGGAATACTTGCACCAGGTGATGTGGGGACTTCGTATACAGCTTATGTATTAATAGGTACATCTCTCTGGGGATTATTCATGAACATTTATAACGGCACATCACAGGCATTAAATTCTGCATCGGGTTTCATCATGCAGGTAAAATTTCCTCATGATATTCTGGTTATTAAGGAATCCTTACAGCAACTATGTAATTTTGCAATTATGTTCATAATAAATATAATTGTACTTTTTTTAGTTGGTGTCATTCCAAGTTGGAAAATTATTTTTTTACCGATATTACTTATTCCGATATTTCTTGCAGGAGCATCTATCGGATTATTTGTTTCCATGCTAAGCATTATTGCAGTTGACCTTCAAAAATTTTTTTCTTTTATGATGAGCTTGCTTATGTTCTTAACTCCCATAATATATTCAGATAAACTTGAACTTAAATCTTATGACACGCTGCATAAAATTGTTGCATTGAACCCGATGACGTATTTAATTTGTGAAGTAAGAAATATTATAATTCACGGTAAAATTGAACATTTAGCTATGTATTTTTATTCGGTATTGTTTATATTCATTGTTTTCTTATTATCCTGGCGTGCATTTTATATTTCGGAAGAAAAAGTTATTGAAAAAATGATTTGAATATTGTGAATATGAAAAAGTTGTTATTTATATATCCAACAATGATAACAGAGGCTCCAATGACTTTGGCAATGTTATCATCGGTAGCCAAACAAGAGGGGTGGAATACTAAAGCATGTATTAATACTTTCAAAAGGCCACTTACAATAGAAGATTTTGTATTTTCTGCCAAGAAGTATGGTGCGGATTTAGTTGGTATTTCAATGATAACTTTTGAAGTTTTATTTGTTTATAAACTTGTAAAATCGCTTAAAGATGCAGGATTTAAAGTCATTATTGGTGGTTCTCATCCAACAGATGTGCCTGAAGAGTGCATAAAATATGGTGCAGATGTAGTAATTGTTGGGGAAGGGGAATATGTATTAAGGGATATTTTAAAGGAATGGCCTGATGTTAAAACAGGCATAAGAGAACGAAAACCTTATATTAAGAATTTGGATGATTTATCTTTGCCGGATTTAGATATTTTTGATATTAATGATTTTGGAGATAAAAATGGCTTTATTAAGGGATTTCATCGAATATATACCAGCAGAGGATGTCCTTCTTTTTGTACCTTTTGTGATTGGCAAGTTTTTAAACAAGAATGGAGAGTTCTGTCCGTTAAGAAAATTATTGAGGACATAAGAAGGCGCAGTGAAAAATATGATTTAAATTCATTTGCTATTGCTGATGATTGTTTCACTGTTGACCATAAAAGAGTTTATGAGTTTTGTAATGAAATTGTTAAAATTACTCCGAAAATAGAATGGCGAGCTAGTTCTAGAGCAAATTTGGTGAATGCCGAACTTTTAAAGGCAATGAGAGAAGCAAATTGTTTTTCAATTGCTTTTGGCTTGGAAAGTGGGGATGCCGAAACCTTAAAAAAAACAGCCAAAAGTGTTACTCTGGAAGAAAACATTCGCGGACCATGGTTAGCTCATGAAGCAGGTTTGGAAGTTTATGGATGTTTGATGACTGGATTTCCTTGGGAAACGACGCAAAGCATTCAAAATCAGATAGACCTTATTCATAAAACATGGGATGCAGTTTCATTATTTCAGGTATCAGGAAGTTTAATGCCATTTCCAGGTACTGCTATTTATAAAAAATATGCGAAAGAGTATGGTTTTGAAAAATATTGGTTGAACCCGAAATACCAACAATATGGAATTCAGGTTTATCAGAATGCATTAAATCCATTAAAAAGCAGCAACTTTTACCAGCGTTATTTATTTGATGATACCTACATAAAAGAAGAAACATTTTTTAAATATTCTCCAGAATATAAAAATAAAATTAAGGAATTAGTTATTGAAATAGGACGACACAATTTGCTATTTATGTTTCCTAACCAAAAGATTAAACAAAAGTATTTTTTTCAGTTGTCAAAAGCATCTATGTTATTTTCCAATATTTTTCCTGGTTTAGAAAAAAAAATTGGAGGTTTCATATTTGATATTCTTAGCAAGAATAAAAGAACTTCAATTGAAAATTTAAGAGATAATCGTAGAGGAATTGTAAAAAAAAGAAAACCTCAGAAAAAGGAAATTGATATTAAAGCAAAAAATGTTTAAAAGAGTTACATATAAATAAAAATTGTAATTTACATGGTTTTATATAAACATAATAAAATGCAAAAAAATGGAATTTATATTTAATTGTACATTAGTAGTATTATATAAATAAATATATGATTGTATTATTGAAATATTAATTTTTTATCAAGATTTTTTACAAATTTATTTATCATTAATTCATGTATTGTAAGTTTTTAATTCAGGCGAGAATTGGTTCGACACGATTTCCTCAGAAAATATTAACTGATATTTATAATAATTTAAATTTAATTGATATTGTCTATAATCGTTTATTGGTATCTAAAAAAGTTAATACTTCAGATATTGTTGTTTTAACTACAAATAATGAGAAAGATAATATATTAGTAAATTATCTAAAAAATAATAATATCGAATATTATAGGGGAGACGAAAAAAATGTACATGGGCGATTTTATAAGTATTTACTACAATTAAATCCGAAACCACAATTTTTTTTTAGAATATGTGCAGATAATCCATTTATTGAACCATTATTCATTGATGAAATGTTTGATTTTATTAAAAAAGATAAAAATAACAATATAGATTATATTTCATACCATACAAAAGAAAAACTTCCTGCTATACTAACCCATTATGGTTTTTTTTGTGAGATGATTAAATATGATTCTTTTATTGATTCGTTAAAATTTGTTAATGAATATTGTGTAAATAATAATTGTAATGATTATAAAGAGCATGTAACACCTGCATTTTATAAAACAAAATATTTCAATTCGACTTTTCTTGAAATGCCAGAAGTTTTAAACAAAAAGAATTTAAGATTAACTTTTGATTCTGCTGGTGATTATGAGGTTGTAAAACTAATCTATAATAAATTAAATACATTAAATTTTAATTACCTAGATGTTTTGAAAATTATTGATGGTGATAAAAAATTGATTGGTAAAATGAAAAAAAATATTATACAAAATACAAAACAAATAAATTAAGGTTTAATGTTAAAAGCAATATTATATGATTTAGGTGATGTTTTTTTTGAAGCGCATTACTGGAGAAAATGGAATTTCGAGCAATTAACTTCTATGTCTTATTTTAAAGGTAAATTTAAAGAATTCTATGAGCTTTATGAATCTTTTCTTGAACCTGTTTATAAAGGCGAAATAAAATATAAACAAGCATTCATGAAATTTTTAGATCACTTAAATGTTCCAGATAGTAATGAATTCTATAAAGTTTCATTTGAAAAGAAATTGTTTTTTGAGCAAAATAGAATTTTATTTAACGGCGTTAAAGAAACACTTTGCGAATTAAAAAAAAAGTCAATTTTAAATATTGTAATTACAGATAATGAGTCAAGTGAAATTCAAATACGAAAAGACATAATTGAAAAGTTTAAAATCAATCAATACATTGATAAAGTAATTTCATCAAAAGATTTGAGAATTAGCAAAACGAACCCCATTATATACAAAATTACTTTGGATTTATTTGAATTAAATTATGATGAAGTTTTATTTATTGCACATGATAAAAATGAAATTGATGGAGCCATTCAAGTAGGTATTAAGGTTGTTGAATTTAATAATTATTTGCAAGAATCAACAGATGCTGAATATAAAATTGAAAAATTTTGTGAGATTATTGAAATTATTAGAAATTCTAATTCAAAATAATTGAAAATATATTTTTAAAATTTATATATAAATAAAAATTGTAAATTTTGTAGTTTTAGATAAACATAAAATAAAATGCAAAAAATATATAAACAATTATTTGATTTAAATCGCTCTTTGGTCGGAAAGGATAATGATAAAGCTTTGGAAATTATTAATTCAAATATTTCATTAAAACTATATAAATTTAAATCCGGTACAAAGTGTTTTGATTGGACTATACCAAAAGAGTGGAAATTAAATAGAGCTGTTTTAAAAAATTTAAAAGGAAATATTATTATTAATTCCAATGATAATATTTTACATGTTTTAAATTATAGTACTTCATTTAAAGGTATTGTAAAAAAAGAGGATTTACTAAAACATTTACATACAAATCCCAAACTTCCGGATTCGATACCTTATAGAACTTCATATTATGATAAAAGCTGGGGATTTTGTTTGTCACATAATCAATATCTTAAATTAAAAGACAAAGAATATTTTGTAGATATAGATTCGGAATTTATGAATAGCCATTTAAGCATAGGTGAAGCTACAATTAATGAAGGATGTAAAAAAACTATTATTTTATCATCTTATATTTGTCATCCTCAACAAGCAAACGATGGACTATCTGGCGTTATTTTATTATTATATCTTTACAAACTACTGTTAAAAGAAAAAAAATTAAAATTTACATACAAATTTTATTTTCTTCCTGAAACAATCGGGACAATTGTTTTATTGTCAAAAAAAATCATTAATCCAAAAAACATCGAATATGCAATTGTTTCGACATGTGTTGGCCATGGTAAAAAAATAACATACAAAAAAACATTTATAGGTAATCATAGCATTGATAATATATCAAAATTTGTTTTAAAAAAATATGATAATAGAATTGCTGATTATACTCCGGTTGGAAGTGATGAAAGGCAATATAGCAGCCCAAACATTGAAATCCCATGCGCATCAATTATGAGAACTCCTTATTACGAATTTGACGAATATCACACATCTTTTGATAATCTGAATTTCGTATCTTTAGATTTAATAAAAAAAACAGCTGATATTTATAAAAAAATTATACTGTTGTATGAAAAAAACAAAAAAATAGTTTCGAAAATACAAGGTTGCGAGCCATTTTTATCAAAATGCAATTTATATAGAAAAATAAGTGTACCCGGGCATAATGATGAATCCATATTAAGAAACTGGATATTGCACCTTTCAAATGGCAACAATAACGCGATAGACATATGTGAAAAATCTGGGTATTCTTTAGATAAAGTGGGAAAAAACATAAAAATATTAATTGGGAAAAAATTAATAAAATATTTATTTTAGTAAGTTGAAGATGATTTTATAAAGATTAATTATAAAATATATTTATTATGATTTTAAAAGAAAAAACAGAAAATAATAATTTTTATTTTATAGCAGAAATAGGTCAAAACCATCAGGGGAAAATAGATATTGCAAAAAAAATGGTTGACGAAATAAAAACTATTGGTGGTGTATCTGCAATCAAAACGGCAAAAAGAAACTTAGATGTGTGTTTGACTGAAGAAATGAAAAGGATGCCTTATATAAATCAAAATTCTTTTGGGAAAACTTATTATGAGCATAGAAAAAAATTAGAACTTAGCGATGAAAACTTTTCCGAACTAAAGAATTATATTGAAAAAAATGGATTTGATTTTATTAGCAGCTTCACTGATATTCCAAGTTTACATTTTTTAATTGATTTGGGTGTTAAAATTTTAAAAATTGCTTCACAAAGAGCTACAGATATAGAGTTATTAAAAGAAACCGCTAAAACAAAATCTGCAATTATTTTATCAACAGGAATGTGTAATTTAAGTAATGTTGATAAAGCTGTAGATGTATTAAAAGATAATGAATTATATGTTTTGCAATCTACTAGTTCATATCCTTGTTCTGACTATGATTTGAATTTAAATATAATCTCATTATATAAAGATAGGTATTCTGGTATTATTGATGGTGTTGGTTTTAGTGGGCACCATACTGGTATTGCCCCAGACATTGCTGCATATATGCTTGGCGCTAGAATATTTGAAAGGCATTTTACTTTAGATAGAGCAATGAAAGGTACAGATCATGCAGCTTCTTTGGAAGGAAGAGGTTTGGAACTTGTTACAAAATATTTGAATCAGGTAAAAATATCTATAGGTTCTTCTGAAAAAAGAATATTACCTTGTGAAGTTGATTCTATTAGAAAACTCAGATGTGATTTTATGTAAATAATAATTAGTTTTTTGATTTCAACAATAAGTTTTTTTTAAAATTATTTGTAAATGCTAAATGTCAATAGTATGAATGAGCTGCATGCAATAGAAGTAAAAGGATTATATAAGAAATTTTGCAGAACCCTGAGAAGTAGCATGAGGTATGGAGTAATAGATACATCTAAGGGAATACTTGGTTTACCCACAAATTCTCATAAGTTAAGAAAAGATGAATTTTGGGCATTGGAAAATATTAATTTTAGTCTTAAAAAAAATGAATCTCTTGGTATTATTGGTTTGAATGGTTCCGGAAAAACAACATTACTTAGATTATTAACAGGTATTTTTCCTCCTGATAATGGAACTATTGAAGTTCGCGGAAAAGTTGCTTCTATGATTGCAGTAGGCGCAGGGTTTCATCCACACATGACAGGGAAGGAAAATATATACTTAAATGGCTCTATAATAGGAATGACTAATAAGGAAATAAAAGAAAAATATGATGAGATTGTAGCTTTTGCTGAACTTGAAGAATTTATTAATTCTCCGGTATCTACTTATTCATCGGGAATGTATGTAAGGTTGGGATTTGCAATTGCGGTTCATACTGAACCAGATATTTTGTTGTTAGATGAAATATTAGCTGTTGGTGATTTATCTTTTATCAATAAAGCATATAGGAAAATGGCAGAACTAAAGAAGAAAAGTTCTACTATTTTTATTAGCCACAACATGGATCAGGTTCACAGAATGTCCGATAGAGTGATGTTATTAAATAATGGTAAAATAATAATGGAAGGAGAAACTAAAAAAGTTATTGAAGAGTATCAGAAATCTATTAGAGAAAAGGAAATGATTACTTTAAATAAAGAAAATGCAATTTTAAGTGAAACAGTAAAAACAGAATACATTGATGTGTTGGATTATGGATTAATTGATGGAAACAACAATAAAACAGACAGAATACAAGTGGGCGAGGATTTGATTGTTTTTACCGATTTTGTTTCTAATATTGATATTGAGGATTTTGATTATGGTATCGGAGTATTAAATTCTAAAAGTGAAAATATATTGTATGGCTCCGCTTTTCACTCGAAAGTAAAGTTTGATAAAATATTTGCAGGAAAAAGATATAGAGTTTATTTAAAATTTAAAAAGTGTAATTTAGCATCAGGTATTTATAGTATAAATTTCGGAATGAGAACTTTATCTTCTTTAGAGTTTTTGTGGTGGAATAGAGGTATAACTGACGATACGAAATTTACTATCCTTGCTAATGTTAAAAAGCCAATGATTGTCGAAGGGTTTGAAGAACCTGGTGTTTACATAGAACTTGAAAAAGAATTTAGAATAGATGATTTTAAAAAATGAAAAACTTTGTAATTTCATATCAAAAAGAATTATGGATTGATAGCTTAAGAGATATTTTTATTGCGGACCCTTGCATTTCCTATTTATTAGAAAAAAACAACGAATTAAAAAATTACAATAATATTGAAATTGCAAAATATTCAAGGAATTCAAAAGATGATTTAATTAATGATGCCAATTATGTTGATGAAAAATATGGAAAATATATTCAGATAATTGCACGAAGATTAAATTATATTCATAAAAAAAAACACACTGTTAAATACTGGAAAAAAGCTCTTTCTTTAGGTCTTATAAGATATATTACTGCTTGCTTTGATATTTATACTATTATTAATAAAAATTTTGATTCGGAAAAACATATATGTAATATTTTATCACCAAAATCATTTTACACACCTTATGATTTCGAGGAACAAAGAACGCTATTTCAAAATTCATATTTTGGCTTCGAGCAATTAACAAGTGTTTATATGAACCTTTTTTATGCGGGTTTATTTAAAGAGGTTAAAATAGAATATAAAAAGTCAGAAGAGCATTTAAAGTTTTCAGAAGAAGTAAAAAAATATTTAATAATTTTTTATAATAATTCAAAACCAAAAAACATTTATTCGTTTGTTAATAAGTTATTAAGAGATACTTTTAAGATACTAAAGTCATCGTTACGACCGAATAGAAGCAATTTAATATACACAATATTACGACAACCCTTCCTTGCAACAAAAACATTCAAGAGACTTTTCTTAATAAAGAAAATAAATATTGAAAACAAAGTTAAAGTTGGAATTTTAGATTGTTTTTTTTCTTGGGAAAATCTAATTAATTTGATAAAAAGAGGTGACGGTAAAATAGAAAAAATAGATTGGGAAATTAAATCAATTAAAAAGAGCAAAAAAATATATTTTAATGATAGAAAGTATATTTCCGAGTTTGAAGAAGATTTTGATGACTTTGATAAATTCTTTTTTTCTTCAATGTTTTATGGACTTCCTAAGTTTTTCATTGAGAATTATGATAAAATTGAAAAAGAATATAATAAAAAAGCAGATTGTTACCCCAATATGAACTACATTGTGGGCGAGGGATGGATTAGCAATACGTTCACATCTTTATTTCTTGCCATTTTTCAGGAAAGAAAAGTTAAACATGTAAACAATGAGCATAATAGTTTTATGCATTTTCCGGCAGGAAGTTTAATAAATCATATTATTGAAATGTCTGATATATATGTTACTCTTGGTTGGGAAGATAATTTAAATCCAAAAACAATAAAGGGGGCATCATTATATCAATTTACTTTCAATCAGAAATGTAATATGGAGCATAAAATATTATATTTTAGTGCTCTTATGGTATTCAAAATACCTCATATATCTGCTACTTATGGAAATGACCAAGAAAATGTTTTAAAACATATTAATTTCATAAAATTATTTTTTAACAATTTGAATAAAGAAACTTGTTCGCAGATAAGTTATAGAAAATATCCGGATTCTTATATTAAACATCTTTTGAGTTACAATAAGGAATATCTCCTGAAAGAACAACTGAGAGATGTTAAATTTGCTGATGAAAACGAACAATCAATAATTCAAATGAGAAAGTCAGAGCTAATTATTGTTGACTATCTATCTACAGCTTATATTGAAGCATTATTAATAAACGAACCAACAATTGTATTGTTTAATCAAGATACATATTATATGAATGACGATTATAAAACTTTTTTTGATAAATTAATTGAAGGGGGGATATTTCAGACAAATCCAATAGATGCCGCAAAACTTGTTGAAAAAATAAAAGATAATCCAAATGATTGGTGGTTTAGCAATAAAGTACAAAATGCAAGAAAAGAATTTTTAGATGCTAATATAGGCAAACCTGAAACTATGATTAATTTGCTTTTGGAATTTTCAGAAAAATAAAATTTTAAAAAGTAATAACTTTTTATTTGCAAATCTAATCAATATAACGAATAAAAACACTATTTTTGTCAAACTCTTATTGAAAGTTTAATATAAACTCATGAGAAACAATAAAAAATTTGCTTTAATTACTGCATCAACAAAAGGCATAGGAAAAGAAATTGCAAAAGCTTTAATAAACAAGGATTATTTTGTATTTATTAATTATAATAAAGATGATGAATTTGCAAATAAATTAAATGTTGAATTTAATGATAAAAGGGACTGTTATAGAATAATAAAAGCTGATATGTCAAATACAGATGGAATGGAGTTTCTTTATAAAAACATTATATCAATAACAAAAACATTAGATTGTATTATTCTGAATGTAGGAGCAACTTGTAAAAAATCTTTTTCTGAAATTACAATAGAAGAATGGAATAAAGTATTTAATGTTAATCTGGCAATACCCTTTTTTTTAATTCAAAAATTCAAACAAAATATAAATAATAATGGGAGAATAATTTTTATTAGTTCAGTTTTAGGTTCTATTCCACATGCAATTTCTATTCCTTATTCAGTATCAAAAGCAGGCATAAATATGCTTGCTAAGTCTTTAGTCAGGGAATTTTGCAATAAAAATATTACTGTAAACGCAATTGCTCCTGGCTTTATAGATACTCAATGGCAAAAAGACAAACCTCATGATTTAAGAACTAAAATTGAAAATAAAATTGCACTAAAAAGATTTGGAACACCTATGGAAGTTGCAGCAGTTTGTATGTGTATAATAGAAAATCAATATTTAAATGGAGCTATTATCCATATTGACGGCGGCTATGATTTAATTTAAATAAAGGAGATTAACACGTGGTTAATTTTAGTCAAATAAAAGAAATTTTGAATAAACAAAATTCCTCAATGAATATTTACAAAACATCTTTTGATAAGATTGCATTTGAGGAAAGAGTGAAATTAAAATGTTTTCATTGTAAAAGATATAGTGTAAATTGGACTTGTCCACCTAAAATTATAGGTGTTGATTATAAAAAAATATTATCAGAATATGATAATCTGGCAATAATAGCAAAATCTTTCGAATATAATAATCTGACTAATTTAAACGCATTACGTTTTAAATCAACAAATGAACTTCATAAAGAAATGTTGGAAATAGAAAAAATACTTTTTGGGAAAAATGAAATAATGGCACAATCTTTTATCGGAGGGTCATGCAAACTTTGTAAAAACGGATGTGGAAAAGAAAAATGTAATAACCCCGAAAAAGCAAGAATACCAATAGAAGCATTGGGGATTAACGTCATAAAAACACTTGAAAATATTGGGATTAAGGTTGTGTTTTCTTCAACAAAACATTTTTTTAGAATAGGATTATTAACTTGGTAAATTGGAGGGTTAGATTTATGAGATATATTTTATTAGCTGCTGGTAAAGGAACAAGATTAAATCCATTAGCAAAAAATTGTCCTAAATGCATGTATAACCTTGATAAAAATATGACTGTCATTGAATTTATGATAGGCAGCATAAAAAAATTCGATATGAATGCTGAATTTGTTATTGTTACTGGGTTTATGCAAGAAAAATTAGAAAAACTTATTAAAAATGTTATTTTTATTTATAATCCTTTTTATAAAATAACTAACAGCATTGCATCTCTTTGGTTTGCTAAGGATTATATTGAGGGAGATATTACAATAATTAATGCAGATATCATTGCAGAAAAAAGATTAATTAAAAATATTGTAATTAAAAAGATTGAAGGAGCAAAAGTTTTAATAGATAGTTCTATTAAACAAGATGGTGATTATAATGTTCAAGTAAAAGATAATAATGTTGTTGTAATGAGTAAAGATTTAAAAAAATATTTTGGAGAATATGCCGGAATTACTAAATTAGATAGAAACTCTTCAAAAAAACTTTGTATTGAAATTGAAAAAATGATTAACAACGAAAATTATGACCAATGGTACGAAAACGCACTTGTACAAATGATATTTGAACAAGACTTTAAACTTGAGTTTATTGACATCTCGGATTTTGAATGGACGGAGATAGATACTGTTGATGATTTGTTAAATGCAAAAGAAATATATTTAAAAGAAAGTTGATGGTTTTTTATATAAATTAGAAAGCCTTCAAAACTCCACATTTATTTATCAATGAATATAAAAATCGGTTTTTTTACGATGCTTATTATTGGCTAAAGTTTTTTTTAATGTTTTTTAATTTGTTAATAAATCATCTGAATAATTTAAATTTAATATGAAATATCCCTTTTTAAGAATGTTTAAATCTTCAAAAGAAAAGCCAATTTCATTAAAAGGGGAATTGCTTTGCCGAGAATATATTGAATATAATAAAATCTGCGAAGAGAAACACACAAAGGAAATGATGGAAACAACATTAATAAAAGGATGTGATGTTTTAAAAGAAATAGGCGTAAAATATTGGTTGGGAAAAGGCACTTTACTGGGCTTTCATCGCGAAAATGATTTCCTTTCAACTGATTTAGATATTGACGTTGACATTTATACTGATAAAGATGTTTATAAAATAATTAAGAGCATGCCTTTTGATGTTTTATTCGTTACATCAAATAACAATAATTATATGCAATTAGCATTTTTGGATAAAGAAACAAATGTGATTTTTGATATTTATTTTTGGTATTTATCAAATGATAAAATTATCAATCGTTGTTGTTATGGTTATTTTTGGTTGCCTTTTGATAAGATTGACAATTTAAGTCATATCACGTATAATGGCAAAAATTATCCAGCACCAAACCCGGATTGGTATTGTGAGTTTTGGTATGGAGAAAATTGGAAAACGCCTGTAAAATACGAAAAAGGGTGGCACGAATATTATAAAAATGAATGTAAGGGACTTATATATACGGGAACAAAAAATATAAGATATTTAAAATATTTTAACGAATAACTTTCGTAAATAAATGTTATGCTCAAGAAAGCCCGTTTAATAGCATTTTACCTTCCTCAATTTCATCCAATACCCGAAAATGACAAATGGCATGGGAAAGGATTTACTGAATGGACAAATGTTACAAAAGCAAAACCATTATTTAAAGGACATTATCAACCGATTTTACCTTCAGAGTTAGGTTTTTATGATTTACGTGTGCCCGAAATAAGAATTGCACAGGCAGAATTAGCAAAAGAGTATGGAATAGAAGCATTTTGTTATTGGCATTATTGGTTTGGAAATGGCAAAAGAATTCTTGAACGACCTTTTAACGAAGTAATAGAATCGGGAGAACCTGATTTTCCTTTTTGTTTGGCATGGGCAAATTCCTCGTGGACAGGAATATGGTATGGCATGTCCGACAATACATTGCTCGAACAAACATATCCGGGAGCAGAAGACCACAAATCTCACTTTTATGCAATGTTGAATGCTTTCCGTGATAAAAGATATTTCAAAGTCAATGGTAAACTTTTATTTTTTATTTATGACCCATTGCGGCTTCCAAACTCAAAAAGATTCATGGAATTATGGCAGGAATTAGCAAAGAAAGAAGGGTTGAATGGATTTTATTTTGTTGGCGCCACACATTACAATGAGGTTCTTGAAGATTATGATGCAACAACACATCTCGACCCTTTCGAATCCCCTCCTTTAAAACACAATATTTTTGATAAAATAACTTTAAAGTTATTTGGTAAAGATAGTTACAATGTTAAAAGATTATTTAAAAGAATTCCCCGAAGAGTTCAGCTATATGAAGAATTAGCAAATTATCTTGAAAAAAAACAATTAAAAGAGAATGAATTTCCTCTTATTGCACCAAACTGGGACAATACAGCAAGATGCAAGGAAAATGGTTCAGTATTGCATAATTCAACACCTGAACTTTTTGAAAAAATGCTGCAAAATGCTATAGGAAAAATAGAGCATATAAAAGAACCCGATAAAAGAATTATATTTGTTGAAGCTTGGAATGAGTGGGCTGAAGGAAATTATTTAGAACCTGATATGAAATTCGGCAGAGGTTACCTTGAGGTAATAAAAAGAAATATTTTTATAAAATGAGAAATAAAAATTTTAAATACAAAGTATATAAATACGCATTAAATAAATTCCCTGAAAGAAAACTTTTCTGTTCTCTCCCATTTAAGCACATGGAAATTTTTCCTGACGGACAAACTAATTTGTGCTGCTATATTAAAAAAAGTCCGGGTGTTGTTAAAAATGATAATTTATTGGAAATATATAATTCAAAAGATGCGCATGAAATAAGAGAAAGCATACTTGATGGAACTTTCAAATACTGTGATTTGATTTCATGTCCTCATTTTTCATCAGGAAATCTGCCTTTGCAGGACAGTTGTAAAACCGAACCGTTTAGCAGCTATATAAAAAATCATACAACAAAATTAGATGAACTTAACTTATGGCTTTCTTTTGACAGCAGATGTAATTTAAACTGCATCACATGTAGAAATGATTTGATAAAATATTCAGAAGAAGAAAATTTGAAAGCCGAAAAATTCATGCAAATAGTTAAAAATAATTTAACCGAGATTCATAACCTGGGTATAACCGGCAGTGGAGACCCTTTTGCAAGTCAGGTATTCAGGGATTTTCTTTATAATCTTGATTCTTCTCAATATCCCGATTTGAAGATTTTTATTCTTACCAATGGTTTATTGTTAAATGAAAAAACATGGGAGTTGATGCATAAAGCACACTCAAGCATTGCGTCCATTCAGATTTCAATTGATGCTTCAAAAAAAGAAACTTATGAGAAAATAAGAATTGGCGGCAATTTTGACAAACTGCTCAGCAACGTTAAATTTGTGAGCCAATTAAGAAAGCAGGGAAAGATAAGTGAGTTTATTATTTCATTTGTAGTAAATGCATTAAACTATAAAGAAATGAAAGATTTTATTAATTTAGGAATAGAATTTTCATGCGAGCAGGTTTATTTTTCATTTACGTGCGATTGGGGAGTATTGTCAAAAGATAAATATAATGAATTAGCAATACACCTGCCTGAACATAAAGAACATTATTTATTTTTAGAAGAATTAAAGAATCCGGTTTTCAATAATTCAATTGTTAATCTTGGAAATATAAAATATTTAAAATTAAATCCGCTTTTGCGAAACTCATTATTTTCATGATAAAATTTCAGGAACAATTAACTTTCAGCAATAATAATTTCTCATAAATATTCCGAACCGGAAATTCATTTTAACATAATAATATTCGCAATACTAAAATAACAAATAATCTAAAACCCAATGAAAAAAAAAGCAATATGCCAGATTACAAAAGAAGAGCTTCCGATAAGCGAGCTTGTTCCAGCTTTAATAGTAAGGGAACCATTAGTAAAATTAATTAAAAAGCAATATCCCGGGTGGGATGAAAATGGATATATTTCTTCTAAAGAGTTAAATAAGTTCCGTAATGAATATGTTAAAAACATTGTAGAAGTTGAGAAAGGCGAACTTACAGAAATCGAAAAAGAAGTTATTGAAAGTATAAAAAACGCAGAAATATTATCCAAAAACTTAAGTGAGGATACGCCCGAAATTTCAACTTTTGGTGAAAGAACAGCCGATAAAGTTGCTTCATTTGGCGGCAGCTGGAAATTTATCGGAATATTTGCTTTTGTATTGATAGTTTGGATTACAATAAATACAATTGCATTATTTCAGCAGCCATTTGACCCGTTTCCATATATCTTATTAAACTTAATTTTATCGTGTCTTGCCGCAATTCAAGCACCTGTAATTATGATGAGTCAAAACCGGCAGGAAGCAAGGGACCGTATTCGTGCACAACACGATTATCAGGTTAATTTAAAAGCAGAAATTGAGATACGACAATTGAACGAAAAAATAGACCATCTTATACTTGTCCAGAATCAAAAGGATGCAGAAATTCAGCAAATACAAATAGAATTGCTGAACGACTTAATTGAAAAAGTTGAAAATATTGAAAAGAAAAAGAATTAAAGAGCATTTGATATTACTGAGCAAAGCGATAAGAAATAATTTCACCTGACTCTGCGGAAATAACAAAATGAGGTCCGCCGCCAACCATTCCTTTGTCTTTGAGAAAGTAGTCAATATACCATTTGCCGTCGGTTAATTTTGATTCAATATTATAAATAGATAAATCGCGATATGCTTTTTTTGCATTTTCTTCTGCAATTTTCATTGCTTCTTTTTTGTCAATCATTTGTTTTAAAGTTTAAGTTAAATAGTAAGTAATTCTGTATTTTATATTTCATCAAAACTGCCACATATTGTTGCCTGAGGAGCAATACCGCCTGAAGCTCCGGGTAAACCTCTGTTTCCTGCAAGGTGAAGGCGTGCATTTCCAAATGAATGATTTGAAATATCTGTAAGAGAAGGGAACGCACCTTTCATTAAAATAGGGACTCCGTTTGCAGCTGACCAAGCTTCGTCTTCAGGACTGAAGAATGGTGTGCCCCAACAAACCCCAACATTAGGATGAGTATGATATCCTCCAACAACAACTGAGTCAGCAACTGTTGCCGGATTGTTAAGCGTGAGTCCTGCTTGCGCTCCTCCTGATACTGCTATTGTAGATAGATTTCCTGTAAGGAGATTCATATAAACAAAGCCACCTTCTTCATGTGCTGTTGTTGCGGTTACTGCACCTATAGCCGGGTTACATGCATTTCCAGCATCTGCCGGATCGTCACTATGTGAAGCCCAAATTGTAATTGCAACATTTGAAGCTTCCCAAGCAGTGTTTAAAGCAATTCTCACAGTAAAATTGTCGAGCATTTCATCGCCAGTGGGTGCTCTTCTTCCTAAAAGTTCAATGCACTTAGCCCAGTCGTTCCAAGATAATTTTCCTTTTATATCATTAAGTAATTGTTGATTGTTTAATACAACTCTTTGTTGAAGCATTGTTGTTCCTTGTATTGCGGTTTTATAATCTGCATAAGTGGTATTGTTTGCAGAAACAAGTGTTTGTAATGATGTTTGTAAAATAAATTCGGGAGCTAAATCGCCTTCATTTCCCGGACCTAAATAATTTGCTTCGGCAATAATTTCTCTTGCAAGCATACTTGCAGTGTCGCCTTCTATACGTCCATCAAGAGAAAGACTATAAATAGTTTGATATTCCACCACGGCATTTACAAAAGATTCATCGATTACTGCTGGAGTGGGGTCAAGACCAAGTATGTCTCTCATTAAACTTATTTCTGTCACATCTGTATGTCTTGCCTGATTATAAGCAATTGCATCTTGTATTTGTGTTGCAGTAAGGGCAGTAACTGTTCTGTCTGGGGTTGTTGGTGCAACAGCAAATTCAGCATTAATTACTGTGCTTGTTCCACCTTGTTGAATTGTATGAGTGAGTTCATGCGCAATCAAATGTTTTCCGGTTGAACTTTCAGGATTATATTGTCCGCTGTTAAAATAAATATCGTTTCCATGAGTGAATGCATGAGCTCCTATTTCTTTGTTCATTTGAACTGCATTTGAATCGGTATGAACTTTTACATTGCCAAAGTCCGCTCCTATACGGTTTTCCATAAATGAACGTGTTCCGTCATCTAAAATATTTCCTGAACCTTTTGTGTTATTGATTTGTTCTTCCAACCATGAATTATCACTATCATTAGCTTCCTCTTTTTCTTTTCTCATAATCATTGCCTGCAATTTTTCTTCCTCTTCTTCTTGTCCCACTGCTTGGGGTTCAGACATGCTCATTACTTTTGCCGCAACATTATCGGCTTCCTGTTCATATTGGTCATTTGGCTCGCCAATAGTAAGTTTCGGCTGAATTGTTATTTTTGAATTTGATTTTTCCGAGCCGACATTATTTGCATTCGACTTGGAATTATTTTCGCTTTTCCTATTTGTTGCAGATTTTTTCATAAATGAGTTAATGTTTTTTATTTCTTTTTCTTTGCGTCTTGGCGAGAAACTTTTTTTCTCGCCAAGACGCAAAGTTCTTAAAATACTGATTCTATCCCAACTTTAAACTTTAAACCTCAAACTTTAAACTATTTAAACAGTTCTTCCTTCTTTTATCAATTCTTTTTTTATGCCTTCCTCAATATCCTTTGATGAAACAGTGTTTGAACCTTTATTAATTGTCATTAGAGAAGCATAACGAATTATGTTCATAATTGCTCCTCCCGAAATTTCGTGTTGATTTGATAATGCTTTCAGGTCAAGCTTTTTATCGAGCAAACATGCGGGGGAAAATCCTTGTTCCCATATTTTAATTCTCTCTTCTGGTTTTGGCATCGGAAAATTTATAACCGATTCGAAGCGGCGGACAAATGAATCGTCCATGTTGCTTTTCATGTTTGATGCGAGGATAACTATTCCATCAAAATATTCTATGCGCTGCAAAAGATATGATACTTCCTGATTTGCGTATCGGTCGTGCGCATCTTCAACTTTAGTTCGTTTTCCGAATAACGCATCGGCTTCATCAAAAAACAAAATCCAGTTTTTATGTTCTGCCTGCTCAAAAACTTTCGAAAGATTTTTTTCTGTTTCGCCGATATATTTTGAAACCACCATTGACAAATCAATTTTATAAACACTCTTGTTTGTGTATTTCCCCAGCAAGCAGGCAGTCATTGTTTTTCCTGTACCAGATGGTCCATAAAATAAACTTCTGTGACCGGGACGAAGTTTTAGCTTTAAATTCCAATCATTCATCAAAGTGTTACCGTGATTTATGAATGCTTTTATTTCATCAATTTGTTTTAATGTTGATGAATCAAGAATAAGGTCATTCCATGTGTAATCAGTAGAAATAAGCTTTGCGGGAAAATTAATACTGAAATCAGGTTTGTATTCTTTGCCGGTTGTTAAAAAACTCAGATATTCATTTGAAATTTTTAATGCGTTGCTTAACTGAGTTTCACTTTCAAAAGTTGAATCGAGTTTCAGGATATTATATTTTGCAAAAAAATGCTCTTCACTGAAAAGCTGATATAATGAAAACCGCAATTCTAAATTATTTCCGGCTAAAATATAAATAAGCGTTTCACCTGTTGGAATAAAGCCACCGTGATAAATTCCTTTTAAACCGCCAAATTCAGTGAATCCCCTATCGTATTTTTCATTTTTAATATAAAATTTATCAAGAAGTTGAGGATTAACGTGAGGAGCTAAACTTAATATCAATGCGAGGCGCTCACTGAAATTCATATTGTAATGACTTATGAAATTTGCATATAGCGAACTGTCTGCATCAAAATTATGAGGTGTGATTTCAAATGCGCTTTTGTATTTGCATTCTTTTTTGAGCGTAAGCAAAATCCTTGTATCAATAAGCTTTTCAAGCCAATTTAAATCAAGTTCTATATCTCTTGCGTTATTTTTTAAATTGTTCACCATTCTGTATTTATGTGTTCCTGCATCCACGGTAATTTTACTGTATTTGTTGACCATGGCAGCATATCTAATAATACATCGTAACTGTTGCGTTCAACCACCAGCAGCCAACCGCTTTTGATTTTTGATAATTTCCCTTTTCTATTTAAAAATGATTTTTGTAAACCTTCAATAGATGTGTTTTTCAAAGCTGACCAGTGAGTAATTATGCTTTTTAAAAAATCTTTTATTTCTTTTTTTTCTTTTGCTGAAAAATGAAATTTTCTTTTAACGGGTATTTCTATATTCCATCCGCAAATAATTTTATTAAGCAAAATTCGGTATTCTGGAATTTCGGTTTCTTTGTAAACCATATAATCTGTCAAACCGATTGCCTGCTCTTGCTTGATTTCGCTGATAAATTTATTGTCTTTCGTATATCCGAGATTTTTAAATAATTCGGGAAGAAATTGCCAAAGTATTATTAATCCTGAGTTTTCAATATGAATGCTTTCAATATTGTTTTTCTGTAATTCTATTATGTCTTCCGATAAGTTTAAAGCTTCAGCAGTTTCGCTTTCTTTAAAAATATTTTTTGTGAAATTGTTTTGAATTATTTCTGAAAGTTTTTTTTGCAGCAATTCTGATTTTTTATTGTCGGAAATATTAGCATTTTTATTTTCAATAGAAACAATTTCTCTTTGAATTTCCTTGTAAATGCTTTCATTTTTTAATGTATAACTCTTTTTTTTAGAAAGGTTTTTTAGCAATAAATCAAAAATAATATCCATGTAATTATTTGCTGAAGAAATTCCCAAACTATTAATTGTGCTTAGTAAATTCCTAAAATCGTTGATAATACTGGGAGTTTGAGGATTAATAATTCTTTCTTCAAAATTTATAATCAACCATTCAATAAAATCAGCAGAAAATTGTAAAACAATTCTTTTTCTTAAAACATTGTTTTTGCAATAATTTTCGACAGTTTCAAAAAACTTTTCATGGCTGTTTTTTACCGAATCTTTAATTTGAGTTTCAAGATTGCTGACAGAAATATTTTCTGCCCACCATGGAAATGTTCCGGTTTCAACAAAATTAATAAAAATTAAAAATGGTATTTTGGTTTCATTTAAATCGTTTTCGTTTGATTTTATTCCTGTTTCTTTAAATTCATTTATTTTTTCTTGCAATTTATTTTTAATTGCGTTAACAGAATTTTCAACAAAATCCTTATTTATGTTATTTATTTTTCCGACATTTATTTCTAATTTATCAATTAAATGAAATGAATCGACAGGGGAGAGGAAATCAAAAAAATCTGAAAGCTGAGGTATAACCTGATTTTTGAATAAATCGGAAATCTTTTGCTGTGTTTGAAAAGCATCAACATCCGAATCAATATTTATTTTCAGGATTTGTTTGTTGATTGTATGATGCCCTTTTTCAGTCATAAATTTGGCTATAAATATAATTTGCGTTTAAAATTGCCACAGATTCACAGATTAATTATACGTAATGTTTAAATGTTCTTTGGTGTAATTTATTTTTTTTAAAATAATAATTTTAATCTGTGAATCTGTGGCAATTTTATTTTATCCTTTTATATCATTCATTACAGAAATAAATTTATTTAATGAATTGTTGTAATTTACGATGTAATCATTTTTCATGGAATCATCATCAGGAATTGGCGCAGCCAAATTCATTAACCAATCCTTATATGCGTTTTCGAAATTTGTTAATTTAATGCTGTCAACAAAATGTATGTGTGGAATTATATGTGCAGGTGTTTCCATGAAAACCTGTTTTAAGATGAAATTCTTAAAATCTTCGTCATTAAATTTGTTAACTGTTGAAGGAAAAATCAAACTTATTCTGAATGAATAAGGGTCAATTCCTTCGTCAATGTGATTATTCAAATCATCTTTGTATGGAGTAAGTAAAGAATTTTTAACAGGGTTTCCGTTAATTATTGTGTTGTATTTAGGACGGAGTAAATAATTGTCGACTAAATGAAATCCTTCAATGTTTATTACATCCGAACCGAGAAAATTTACAACAATATTTATTTGTGCTGCTGCATCTTCTTTCGTATCGAATTGCTCAACTCTTTTTGCAATTGTTTTTCCATCATAATCATCAACCAGAAGAAAATAATATTTACCGGTTTTTGTTTTATTTATTTTATAGTTCGATTTATTTTTTCCGTGTAAAACCACTTCATCTCTGCATTTTTCAAGCTCTGTTAAATTTTTAAAATGTTTGGTGCTGCTTAAAAGAATATTTTTATCGGTATCTGTAAGCCGGAAGCGGAGTTCGGATATTCCATCATCGTCCTTTTCTTCATAAACTTCAAAAAATGAATTTATGTCGCTGGTCAGGTTTCTTCTTGTATAGTCCTTTATTCCTAATAATTTGCAAAGACGTTTTTTTAATCCCTCAACATTTTTTGTATCCCACGCATCAGGATTTTTATTTTCATCAAGAGCCATATAATTAAAACCTTTTGCTCTGTCGCTGCTTATGGCAGGGTATTCCGAAAGAAATGAAATTTTGTCCTGAATTAATTTATCTGCTGCAGTTGATTTATTTTTTGAAAAAAGCAAAAGTGAATATTCGGAAAAACTTTCACAAAACCGAGCCATTAAATGTTCTAAAAAGCGGTTTCTCCTTTCCAGATAAACTTTATTATCGGTATTTTCGAAAATTGTTTTAAGAAATTCAATGTATTTATTTGAATCATTGCTTGTGAATTCCTGCCATGCCGTAACAAATGCCTCATCATTTTCTTTTTCTGGATTTTCATCAATAAAATCTTTGAAGAGTGGTGCAATATTCGGAATGTCATATAATGACTGATGGAAATATGTTTTGTCAATATCTTCACGAAGAGAAAATAAATCTTTAACGTGTGCGAGCTGTGATAAATAATTTGCAAGCAGCTGTTCGAAAAATACAAGATACGCTTTAAGTTGTTTTGCCTGCGATTTCCTTAAATCGGAAACTGTTTCGGATAATCCATCTTTTCCTATTCCGTAAGTCAAAGGAAAATTTTCTTCTATTGAAAAATAACTTTCAATATCATAGTTTATTCCCTGAGGTAACCCAATATCTTCAGTCGAATATAGAGTTTGCGTTTGATTTGCGGATTTTAATGTTTTGAAAATTTCTTTTGATTTTATTGCATCAACAGGAATTATTTTTTCTTTTTTTGAAATGTTAATTATTGATTCTTCTGTGCTAAGCTTGGGTTTGTAAATATCGGAATTTTCGAGTTTGATGAAATTCTTTTTATTTTCATTCACAGCCAGACCATCTTTGTAATCGGAGATTCTGAGATTTTTTACAGCAATAACACCTTCTATATCCATAATGATATTTATAAGGTCGGATGTAAAAATGTATTTTTTTGTATTAGTTTCAAATTGTTCATCTTCGATAAAACCGTTTTTCAAAAGTGGTCCTTCAAATATCTGGTCGGGAGTTTTTCCTTTATTTATTAGTTCTTCAAGATTTGTAGCTTTAATTTCAGGACTTATAAAATCGTCGAGGGCAAAATATATGTTTGCCAAAACTTCTTCGGGATTCATTTCGGGAACTATTTCGACGTTCATATTAACGGCAATTTCCTGAATTTTTATTAAATCAATTTTATTGAAGTCCTCACAAATATTTCTGTATGTATTTAATAAAACTCTTGCTTCACTTAAAATTCGGGTAATTTCAATTATTTTATCATTGAAAAAAGTTATTATGCTTTTATTTTCTTCGGTATCTCCGGTTAATATGAAACTTTCGTTTATTGCCTTTTCTATTGATGTTACAATTGTTGTATTTTTTAAATCAAGAGAAGGAAGAAATGTGATTTTTATTTTTAAAGATTCGGTTATTGTATTATTTTCTGCTGAGATTTTTAGTTCTGCTTCGTAATAATTTGGCTGCTTTTTATAGGATGTAATAATTGTGTCATCAGTAGGGATGGTTTTTTTTATGAGAGAAACAATTGTTACTTCATTAATTGTTATTTTTTTTCTCCAGCATTTATTCAATTTATTATAAGAAGGAAAAATGACTTCAATATTTACTTTTTTATTTTCTGGAATATTTGTATTTAATTCCCATTCTACTATCTCACTGTTTAAATCGCCTAATTTTTCTTGTTCGTTAAGTTCGATACAAACATCATAAAGTCCTTTTAAATTAACAGGAATGCTTCCCGTATAATCAAGAATTTTATAATCATTATCACAAAACAATGCCTGTTCCTGAAAGTTTGAAATTTCGAGCCACGCATTGCGGATATCTTTGTTGTCAATCAGAATTTTCCTGAAATCATTTATCGTTAAAGGGTTGCATGGGAGTATTTCGGCAGCAGTGAATAAATCTTTACGAAAAGTTGAGTCATCATTATTTTTGTTGGCAAGAATATCTTTAATGTCAAGGTTTGTTCTATAACCTAAATCTGTAATAGCATAGCAAAGCATTTCCAGAATGGTAACTCCGGGGTCGTGAACATTATAATCAGTCCATATTTTACCCGATAGTTTCTGTAAATGCTCAATACCCATTTTCCTCAACGCATCATAATCCATGCTTTCGTGAGGTGGCTTTTGCTTTGAAATTACAACTTCATTCATTAATGTTTTATTCAATGTGTTTTTTGTTTAATAAAAAAATAGAACACTGATAACACAGATAATACAGATTAACACTGAAAAATATGTATCTTTTTTATCTGCGAAAATCAGTTTTATCTGTGTCGTCTGTGTGCAAATAATCTTAGTTAAAAAAAAGAGTCAGGGATGCCTTATTTCAATTACACTTGAAAAACAAGAACCTTGCTATACACAAGCAACCTTCGCTTTTTTACCTACAAAGGATGCCTTATTGCAATTTACTAATCACGAATTGAACTATTTCGAAACTTTGCAACCTTATTCTTGTCTAAGGATGCCTTATTTCAATTATACGAGTACCAAATTTGACAAGCTAAAAGCAATGATTGATGAAAACCTGAAGAACAATAAAACGCCCACAAGAACCCAACGCACATAAACCCCTTACCTATCATACCTGACTTCCCCGAAGCTCCAACCCGGACTCCTATCACCATTCCCGGCAACAACATCTCGTCGTGGAGATATGAAACCTTTTGAGAACAGCGAATTTCCTTAATATTTCAAACAACTTTATTGTAATATTTTATTTTCTGTACATTCCTTTTCCCGGTTGAACAAGTTCAAATACCGGTTTGTATTTTATTGTTTTTGCATCATGATAATATTTTCTTCTGCATCCTAAAGAAAACACATCGGAGAATGGACCGAAATAATTTTTCCCGTTGTAATTAATTACGATTCTTAATTGAAAATATTCAAATCTTCTGTTAAAATATTTTTTATCAATTGAAGGAGTTGGGTCAACGCCTTGTCCTTTTGGAATTAAATATGACTCCTTGTCATTAGGATTTACTCTTAGCCATTGTTCCGGAACAATATTTAATTTTTTCTTTTCAAAAGCATTTTCAGGTATTAAAAATTCAGTGTCCCTTTGATTTTTATGCAAAGCATTTTTTTGCTGATTCAATGGATGTGCCCATTTTTTTGGTATTACCTTGGATTTGCCAGGTTTGTTTTTAAATGTTTTCTTTATTCTGCTTTTATAGCGATACAACCAGAATTTCGGCTGATAGCTTTTAAATCGAGTGTCATTGCATGTTTCCCAGTATGCATAAATGCCATCCGGTTTGCATTCAATTCTTGGAACGGGAATGGAAATTTCCTTGTTTACGTCATCGATTTTTGTGAGAGAAATCCATTTGCTGCCATCGAAACCCTCGAAATCGGAGCCAGTCCACCTTATTGTTCCTGCCGCTGGTGCATAATTGTCTTTTGATATTTTAATGCTTCCTTTTACATCAAGCTTGCTTTTCGGCGTCTTTTCACCTATACCAACATTTTTGTTTGAAGGATTTATTGTAATATCATCATCAATCTTATTGATGAATGAATCAATAAACTGGCTGAACTGTTCTTCTGTCGGTCTGTCGCCTGTTTCGAAATATTTTTTTATTATTTCACGTGTTTGTTCGTCCATAGTATTGTTTTTTTTATGACGATTATTTTTTTGTTTAAAAATTATGTGCTTACTGCTAAACATTCTTCAGGTTTCAAAACATAAATATCGTGTTGTTGTTCCGAAACCAAAATTACTCTTGCATTATTTGCAGTTGCTACTTCAACATCGGGCAATTCATAAGGGTCGCCAACAACAAAATCTTCATATTTATATTCTTCGGTATTTTTATTTCTTATATACATGTAACCTATTCCTAAACTTCTTGTAATATGGCTTAGCCGGAAATCGAGGACATAATCAACATATTCTCTTTCTTCAATAAAATCAAGTATTGCAGATTTATAAATTTTCCCGCCGAAAACAATATCCTGTCCTTCCTTATATGCCCATGGTGATAAAAACTTTTTTATATCTTCATTTAATTGAGTGCCATAATACCCGTCATCGTAGCCCTGCATGAATTTTACTTTGCAATGAACTTTCACTTTTTCATAAACCGGATTTTGTACTTCTAAATTTACAAAAGGAGAAATGTAATTTTCGAGATAATCTTTTATGTTAGAAAGGGTATCTGCACTTGCTTTTGGTTCAAGCGGATTAACGGCATTTTTATTATAAAGATTTTCGATGACAATTAACGTGATGTAACCGGGTTGAAGTTCGGAAATATTGCTTGTGCTGCGTAAACATTTTGTCTTGTAAATTGCCGGAAAATTTTCCAGAACCAAACGTTCAATATCCCAAATTGTGATTGCACGTTTTTTATGTCTTAGCCGTTCGCTTATTCTTCTGTATAATTCATCATCCTGCTCAATCGGCTTGCCATTTGCAGAAGTGTATGGTTGCGAAACTGTTTTAATTGATGAAATTTTATTCTGCAATTTAGAAATACTGTTTGCTACCAACACTTCTTTTAAATAATCAGGGTCGTTCCCGTTATCAGCAAAACATGCAGCAACAGCTTGCGTTTTTATATCTATTAATTGGCAAACTCCTGTTGAATTTTCTTCAATTGATATTCTTAGCCAGAAAAGTTCGTCAGGCATTAATGTATTTTCATTGTTTATATCGTCAGGAACAGATATTGAAATTATTCCTGATGTTCTGAAATTGTTTGTTGTATCAGAAATAATGCTGAGTTTATTAAATTCTTTCCAGTTATTATTACTTAAATAATGCCATTTTATTTTGTTGTCGTCAACTTCTGTTTCAGGGTCAGCAGTGCCTTCCGCAACCTGAAACAAAAGTGAAATATTTTGAGGTGGCACTAAGCCATTTATTCCTATATATAATTGTCCTTCACTTTCATAAACAGGAAGTAAATTTACAGGATGCAAAACAGGTATTAACTTTTGTCCGAATGGCTCGATATAAAAATATTGTTCCGCTTCGGAAGCAAGATGCCTGATAAAAAATATTTCTTCTTCCGATGAATAATTTATGCTTAATGATTTTATCAGCGGTGTATATGGCTGATTTGGCAAGACCGGAGCGTCACTGACATCACCTGTATATTTGCTTAGTTCAATAGCTTTACCTGCATATAATTTTGGATATATGCTATGACCAAAATCAATAGGTACTAATGATAATTTCAGAAATCCTGTATTAACTGAATTATCGAGAGCTTGTACGGGGCTATCTGTAATGCTTCTCGAAGTGTTTATTTTACTTATGCTTATTTTGCGGTTAATATCGTTGTCGTTAAAAAGTTGGATTTTCTGGTTATTTGTTATCCATTTTTTATTTTGTAAATAACTTACCAATGCTTTGAAATTTTCTTTTACATAAGGGTAACCGTAAGAATTATAATAGTTGGTTATATCGTCAGGTAATCCGCTCCATTCAATATTTAATTTCAGGGTATCTAATTTTTTGTTTGTAAATTCTTCATGTCCGATATAAAATGCTGAACCCACAACAGGAACACTTCCGAACGGATTAAATGGTTTATTAGGGTCAAGTTTTGACTGGTCGTTTTGAAGTATTAAATTTTTTGCTCCTTCTACATTTACCTTTATAGAAACTTTATTTATTAATAATTTTTTAATGTAATTGTATAAGAATGGTTTTTTATTATTGTTAAGCAAAATTTTGATTAATGGATATTTTGTGTTGAAGTTACTTCCGTGAAAGGTGCTGTTATATGCCAGTATTGACGGGTTGCTTTCTTCAATTGAAATTTCAAGAATGAGCTTTTTTGTTACGGCTCTTACATTTACCGTATAAGGACCAAGCCATTCTTTTTCTCCTGTAAAGTACGCAGTAAAGGCATTATCAAAATCGAGTTTTAATATTTTATTTAATTTTTCATGCTCGTTAAATGTAAAAGATAACAAAACATTTCTGTTCCCTTCTTTAAGCAATAAAAGAGGGGAAGCAAATGCAAATCCAATTTCAGCATCCTGCATGCTGCGGCTGTCTGTGGATTTTCCGAACTGACTTTCCCCGAATGCATGCCATCTTCCATCGCTTGCAGTTATTTTTTTACCTGCTCCATCTTCTGAATTTGCTGCGGGTGCAGCAAATAATCTTCCTTCGTAATTATTGTCAAGAAATACAGTTTTTAAACTATCTGCATTTGCTTTATTTAAAACAATATCTTCGGTTGTCTTATAAATTATTTCAACTCCTGTTTTATCTTTCCCCGCCGATAATGCTGTTTCTGCAGGTAGTAAATAAGTATTTATATTTTTTGCAAGTTCAAAAAGAATGCTGACTTTATCGGGAACCGCAGGATTTTCTTTGAATCCCAAAACGTCGCGGAAATAAAAATCAAGATGTTCTTTTGTTAAAGTGTTAATGTGTTCTTGTGCTTTTTTGAATAATTCAAGGAATGTCAGAAATAAAGCAAAGTGTGGCTCATCTGCTTTGCTTATATTATTGAAAAAAACTTTCCAGTCGCCGTCTGCTTTATTTTCTTTGTTATAGTATTGAATGTGTTCGGAAAAATTTTTCGCAAAATTAATCAGAGCATCAATATTACGTTCATCAATTTTAATATAATCAGGAGACAATGCTTCGGGCATGCGTTCTTTCTGGCTTGTGCCTTCTCTGAATAATTTGCTCTTTATGTTACTGCCGTGACTCATTAATTTATTTCTTTGTAATTGTTCCTTCGTTTAAATAAAAAGGATAAACGTAATTTGCTCTTGAATTAGTTGTTTTTACTGTATAATCAATATTTATATAAATAACTCCTTCATATTGCATACTTGTATCTGATTTTATTTCGTTAAGTTGTATTCTCGGTTCGTATCTCAAAATAGCTTGTCTCAAAAGCTCTACAATATATGTTTCATTATTTGTTGTAAGTGGTTCGAAAATCATTTTGCTAAGATTGCTTCCATATTTTGGTTGCATTATTCTTTCACCAACACTTGTAGAAAGAAGTATTTCCAAGCTTTTATTAATATCTTCAACATCCGATGTAAGTTCAACTCCTTTTTTTTCT
Source organism: Bacteroidales bacterium (assembly GCA_041671145.1). Taxonomy (NCBI): domain Bacteria; kingdom Pseudomonadati; phylum Bacteroidota; class Bacteroidia; order Bacteroidales; species Bacteroidales bacterium. Next base: position 30,554 of record JBAZBZ010000010.1, read on the forward strand.
TTTGGAAAAGTAGGAGGGAAGCACCACCCGGTGCCTAAAAACGAATTATTTTGAAAATCCGAACTCATTAATTTTTCTATTATCTATTTATAAACTCTAAACTGAAAACTCCAAACTCTAAACTGTTTTCATCCCCCAATCATAACCGTTGGGCAACCTAAAATTATTGAACCACCGTGTGCTGTCGAATCGCCCATTCGTGCAGCTTGTTTTCCGCCAATCATAACTGTTGCCGAACCCAATATTATTGAGTCGGGTGGTCCGGTGCAAGTACACATATCACCAACGCAGGCAGCAGGCATTCCTCCAATCAATACTGTCGGACATCCCGGCGGCAAAACCGGTCCTCCGACATGAGGAACGGTTCCTGTAACCATTGGACAAACGTGCATATCTCCTGCTCTTGCTGCTGACGCCATAAATCAGTTTTTTAGTTTAGAGTTTTCAGTTTATAGTTTTTTGTTGGTTACTTTATATTTTATTTATTGCTTGCGACGCTAAACATGTTGCTATTTCTTTCCCCCGTGCTAAAGCACGGAGCTATTAATATTTAAACCCTACGGGTTTTTCTAACAAATTAACTTTATTTTCAAACTCTATATTTAATAATTTCAAACCTCAAACTTCAAAACCCGAAACTGAAAACTCTAAACTTCAAACTAATTTATCTGCACCATAGCACCTTTTACTGTATTTGTTCCCGATGCTTTTAATTCCATTGCTGCATTTGCTTCTGCTTTAAGCTCTGCACTTGCTTTTAAATTAATATTCACTCCTTCAATTTTCACATCACCGCTTGCTTTAATTATAACATCTTTTCCGCTTTCTATATTAATGCCGTTGGAATCCATAGTTATTTTATTATTGTTCTCATCGCTTATAACAATACTTCCTTTATCTTCACTTATCACTATTGATTTTCCGGCTGGTGTTTGTATATTTATATCTTTTTTATCATCGTTGAAAATTAATTTCATTTCACTGCGGGTAACAAAACCTTTTTCGTGATTGTCGTCACTTGCTACTATTGGTGCGGGTTTTGCGCTGCTGTTAAGCATACCCAGCACAACAGCATTTCGTGGGTCGTCATTTAAAAAACCAACCAGAACTTCATCACCAATTTCGGGACGAAAAAATGAACCGCGATTATTTCCCGCATCAAGCGAAGAAATGCGAGCCCACACGCCATCATCATCTTTATTAATTATTGGTAATTTTATTTGTATTCTTTCTTCTCCTTTCGGGTCACTTTCGAGTTTTGTTACTATGCCGGTTTGGAGTCCGTTAACTCCGGATAAAAGATTAGACGCAGGTTTTGAATGAATGTCAACATCTTCAGTAAACCATTTTTCTGATAAACCAAATTGTAAATCAGTATGCCAATTGCCATTTCCCAATTCATGGCGAACTCCGGTAACAAAAGCATTCCCGTTGAATCTATCACCTACACCCTGCAACGCAACAATGTCTCCGGGATTAATATCTGCATATCCCATTGATTTTACTTTTCCTTCAATTTTTGATAATTTAGATTTTAGCATCTGTGCATTTGCCCATGCTTTAAGTTCCGTGTCAGGTATGTTTCCGGAATGTTGGAGTTCGTAATTTTCAAGTCCGATTACTGAAGATAAATCTGATGACTGCAGATTTCCTTGCGAATATTCGGCTATGGTATCGCTTTCCTGTTCCAATACTTCCTGATTTGCAATATCCCATGAATAACTTTTAACTTTTTCAATCTGATTTCTTGAATCCATTTCTGCATCAAATTCAAGAATTGTAGAACCATATTGTAATGATAATTTTGGTGAAGAAGTTAAATTGGGTTTCGCGATTTTTATTTTTTCATCGTTTGTTAAAACGAGCATGCCATTTGCTTCTGCACGACTTACAAGGTAATCCCAGTCACTCGAATAATATTTTACAATATCACCGTGATTAATCTGAGTTTGTTCAATATCTTTCTGAATGGCATAATTGGAAATTATATTTTCAAAAACATCACTGTCTTTTAAATCATGCGATATGGAACTGCTCTTTCCGACAGAAGTTTTAACAGATTCGTGTTTGCATTCAACCTGAAGAAAAGAAGAATTTTGCCTCACTTTTAAACCATGTTTAATAACAATGCCTTTGAAAATTGTATCTTCCGTAGAGTCGTATCCTGCTTTTATTTCAATTTGTTTACCTGGTAAAAATAAATCGGTATTGCTAAGTTCAAAATCATTTGTTGACGGGTCGCCGTCAATTAAGCTCAGTTTTGCTGATGAAATTTTATTTACCATTTTAGTAATTACAACCGATACGACACTGTAATTACCTCGCATAGGTGTATTATCAATCAAAATGGTGAATGTAGGATTGCCCGAAGGTATTTGTGTTGATATGTTTGGAACTACCGGCATTATTTATTTTTCTAAAGGAGGAAAATATATTTTCTCTCCAGGTTTTAAATTTCTGAAATCTTTGATATTATTAACTTTTGCTAACTCAATGTAATATTTCGGGTCGCCGTATATTTCATTTGATAGATTTGGTAAAGTGTCGCCATCTTTTATAACCCTAACATGAGTCAAATCGGGAGAACTGTTGTTTGCTTCAAGTGCGCTTGTTTCGCTGTCGATATGTTCCGAAAAACTTACTGTAACATTTGCTCTGAGCGGAATACCGCATGGCTTAAATAATTTGTAAGTGATTGAAATCTTCTTTACAACACATCTTGAAATAAAAGTTCCCCAAACAAGCATCAAATATCTTGGGCGATGAATACTTCCGGAATACCCGACTGTAGCCATAAACAATTGAATCATGGCATAAACATCTATCTTCATTCCGGCTGTTCCGGTACCGTCGAACACAAGAGTAAGGTCATACTCCTGAGGTTTGATGCGGTTAAATACAGCCGGTCCGCCCGAAGCACCTGCCGGACGAGGTTCATTGTATTCAACTTCAAATACTCTTGTATATTCCTGTGGATTGAAATAGGCAATAAAAGGTATAGGAAAGCTCATATAATCAGGCGTATCAAACGCCAGAATAGTTAACTTTTCTAATATGCCACCCGGAAAATCAGACATTATCTTTCTTCTTTATTTTTTAATATTTCTAAAACCTGCTCAACGCACTCCTGAATTATTGCTTTTTTATCAATTAAATTATTTCCACTATCTGAATTTTCATTATTCGAATGTTCAGCAGTAACAGTGGTGTTTACCACAAGTTCATTTATTTGTATTGGCATATTTTATAATCTTCTGAAATAATTATAAGCAAGTTCAATTGTTTCTATTACCACCGAATTATCCTGTGCTTTCAAGTCGGATACCATCCATTTAACAGGCCATGCATTTACAAAACTCCATGCCACCAATGGTTCGTGATTTTCATTAAGTAATGTTACAATCACTTCTGCCGGCTCGAAACTAAAATTTTCGATTGCATCTTTAAACCAGCTGATAAGCCCGGAGTTGGTAAGCATTCCTCTTTTCAGAATGAGGTTACCATAATTTGCTTTTACGGGTAATTTATGAGTGTAACGATTTTCGCCACCTTCAGCAAGTGTTTCAGTTGCAATTTCTGCGGTTAATCCCGTTACTTCCTGAAACTTTGCATCGTTATCCGTTACACCATTTACCTTAAACTCAATCCTGAAATGAAATCCGACAGGCGGATAGTATGCAGCCATTTATTAACTGTTTTCAACTGTTACGCCTTCATGTGCAAGCTCCATTGATTCAATGGCTACTTCGTTTCCCGTTGCTTTTAAGCCAGGTCCTTCAACTTTTACAGGGAAAGCATTGTGAACTTTCCACGTCATCACCGGTTCGTGATTTTCATTCAGCAAGCTGATGATAACATCTCTTCTCTCGATTTTATTGAGTTTAACGGTATTCAGCCATGCGAAAAATTCGTTGTCGCCTTTGTTTATTCCGCGTTTTAAAACAATATTATTGTACTTTCTTAATCCCGGCATTTTCATGCTGGAATAAGTCGGACTTGTACCTTCTCTATATTCTATTGCCTGAATCTCTTGTGTTAGCCCTGAAACTTCAGAGAATCCTAAGCTTGTACCACCCCAGCTTACCTGAAAGTGAAATACCGGTATTGGATAATTTGCCATATTTTATTTTTTTTAAATTCTTTTATTAATATTTATGATTGTTGTAATTTATGTGAAAATTTCAAAACTATGAACTCAGCAGGTCTTGCAACTGCCATGCCTATTTCAACGTTCATTATGCCATTGAGAATATCATCTGCAGTCATAGTTACGCCTAATCCTACTTTAACAAAAAATGCTTCATCGGGCTTTGCACCTACTAAGGCACCATCTTTCCATTTGAGAGTAAGATAATTTTCAATCATAGATTTTACCTTCATCCATGTGTTTGCTGAGTTTGGTTCAAATACAGCCCAATAAGTTGATTTCTTAACTGACTCTTCAACCATGTTAAAAAACCTTCTAACCGGTACATATCGCCATTCATTATCATTGCCGGCAAGTGTTCTTGCTCCCCAAACCAATGTTCCTTTACCAACAAATGAACGTATTGCATTTATTGATTTTCCTGTTGATGCGTCAACATTAAGTTCATCCTGATTAGAATTGTTAACTTTAACAATTGGTCCGACAACTGTATTAATACTTACATTTGCAGGTGCTTTCCAGACACCGCGTGAAGAATCAACACTTGCATAAATTCCTGCAACCGCTCCGCTTGGTGGAAGTGTAGCATATATTTCCGTTAGTTTCTTTTTAATGCTGTTGTAATTTGCAGTATTGAATTTTGAATTTAAAGAATCGTTAAGATTTGCGAGTGTTCCTCCATTAAGCGGACCAGGATTTGTGTCGGAATCTGTAGCTTCATCAGGTTGACTAATGGCAATAGTTGATTCGCTGTAAATATAATTCAAACCCGATTTGATAAACGGATAATAAGAGGCACCATATTTAAGATTATTAATTCCCAGCAATCCTCTGTATGTATTGATGTCGGCTGAGCTATAAGCTGATTGTGCTTTTGTTACATCCATTATTGCAAAACGGTCTTTTAGCGAACCGCATTGTGTTAATACTGCCTGCATCAAGGTTGAATAATTTGAATCGCCAAGCAGCACTGCATCAGGTATAACAATTAATGTAGGTTCATCTTCTTTTGCAATAGCATTCAATCCGCATTGTAATCCTGAACTGTCATCACCTATTGCTACGGTTGCTGATAAATCTCCGACTGTAACAATATAGCAGTTTCCTCCGCCATTTTCAAAAAACATACGGACAGAATAATACAAATAATGAGTCAGCGTTGGCTCTGTAATTGATTTGATTGGATAAATGCCGCTGCTGTCTGCTGTTTCGGAGATTGTAACTGTGATAATTTCGTTATTAGCTTTACCGAAAATGCTTTCGTATTCTAATAAAGAACTTATTTTTACAGCTTTGTATTGCTTGTCAGCAGGACAGAGCTGAGTGTAGCCAATAAAGGCGGGTATGGCTGTTTCTACTTCTGCCACGGAAGGTGGAAATACTGATATTTCTTCCACATAAACGTCTGGTGTTTTATAAGTCATAAATTTTAAAATTTAAATTATTAAATATATATATACATTTCTGGTTTTACTTTGTCAATTGACGGATTTGGGAGATTTTTAATTAAAACTTCAGGTGGCTCCAATCCTACTTTCCTTGATAACTGAATATTTTGTTTTGGTTTTTCTCTGAATTCTACTGGTGTTGTGGAAGCGCAACACAAAACTTTTTTTGCTTTTTTGCTTAATAATTCCTTGTTGCTGTCATCGGCTGGCATATCTGTTAATGGTGTAAAAAGTATCTTGTTGCTTGTGTTTTCATCAGTAATTGATAATGTCCAGCTTAGGTAATCATTGTTTATTCCATTATCAGTTATTATTAAATAATATTTCCATAAAGCGGATTTAATAGAAAAATGAACTTTGAATTTTTTTAGTGAAGTATAAAAATCACTGTTGAAATTAATATCGATAATACAAAAAATATTTTCTCCAAGCAATGATTCATCGTAATATAATTTGCTTGTAATTACACCATTTTCCTCAACAGAATATAAACCTTTTGTATATTGTGAAAAAACAAACTGATGCGGTTCCGGTGCTGTACTGGCTGCAAAAGTTTTTTCTTCAACAACATTTCCGTTTGAATTTATAAGTTTTAAATTAATATCAGCACTTTTATCGGATTGAAAAATATAGTTATAAATTGAAGGCACAATAATTAATTTGTCTGTAGTTAACTCAATAAAACCATCGCTGCCTGCTGCATTTGAGGTGTTGGTAAAATAATATGTTGTGTTATTTTGAATGTTGGAATAATTATAAAAAGAAATGTTTTTTACTTTTAATAAAAAGGAAAAAGTAGTCCCATTACCAATTGAAATCAATGGAGCCGGTGAACTTTCGTTTTTTTCGTAATAAATATTTGCTGAATTTTCTGTGCATTTAAAAATAGATTTATGGTTTCTTAATAATTGAGAGCATGCAGATGTTGGTTCAACAATAAAATCATTACAAATTTTATCATCGAAAAATTCGTGAAAAATATTTAATTTAAATAATATGTCGAAAATAATATTCATCCTTTTATATTACTGAAATTTTCTTTAATCGTTGTTATTGCAGGACTTATTTCGTTAATAATTTCTTCTTTTATAAATAATGTTTTCACTTTGTATAATACGGAAGGCATATATTTTGAACCAAGTGAAGACCAGAGTTGATTTTGTTCATCAAGGGACAAAGAATATAAATCAACGAGAAGCTTTTCTATTCCGTCATTTAGCTGAGGATAATTTTTTTTAGTAAAAACACTTCTGCTTTGAAAAAATAAAATTATATATGATATGAATTTGAGCGACTCGGTGTAAGTGGAAAAATTTGCGGAAAATAAAATGTATAAATTTATTTTTATTTCAGGGTTGGAATTTTCTGTTCCTTTGTTATCATGAACCTGATTTTTTAAAGCTCTTTCTTCTTCAACATTAATAAGGGAAAGTCCTATTGTATCTTTATCAATAACAACATTGCCGGTATCATCAACAACACCTGATAGAACAATTTTGTTATTTACACCTGTTTTTAATTTCAGATAGTTATTGATTTCATCTTTTAAAAACAGCAGGGCTTTATCAATCATTATTTTATATTGCTTTGATTTTGAAAATAAATGGGCTGCGAATTAAAAGAGAAAAAAAAAATAAAAAAAATTTAATATGGAATAATTACTAACAGGTAAATTTTTTGTTGATGTTTCATTTAGCCGTATTTTATTGACTATTTAGAACTTTTAATATGTTTTGAGTTTAACTTTAATCAAAAACATTTTGATAAATTAGCAATTTTAAATTGTTAAAGATTTTTTTGTGTTTTCATTTGACTTTGGTTTTAGAGTTAGTAAATAAAAATCTTAATTTAAAGTTACAAAACAAAAAAACCGAAGTAAAGCGGGAATCAGTTAACGGTGGGTCTGATTAAGTGAAATGAATATTTGAATAAGTTAATTTGAAATTTACTTTTTTTTGTTTACCAATTTATTCTATTTTTGTGAATACATAAAATAATATTTTTTTTAATAACTTCGATATTCGACATTCAGTGTTCGGTGTTCGATATTTTTAAATCATAAATTCAAAATAAAAAATAATGAATATCGAATAACGAACATCGAATTACGAAGAAATCGGATATTATAGACAAACTCTAAATAATGACTTAATCTTTGAACTAACAATAAAACACAAACCTATATGATAAACTTCACTTACAACGTTCCGACCAGAATATATTTTGGAAAAGAACAAATAAAAAATCTTGAAAAGGAAATTAAAAATTACAAAAGTATTTTGCTTGCTTATGGAGCAGGAAGTATTAAGAAATGCGGATTGTATCAAAAAGTTGTTGATATATTAAAAGCGAACAATATTTCTTTTTGCGAACTTTCGGGAATAAAACCGAACCCGCGTTTGACAAGTGTTAAGCAAGGCATTGAATTATGCAGAAAAAATAAAGTTGATTTTATTTTAGCTGTCGGTGCTGGAAGTACGATAGATTGTGCAAAGGCAGTTGCATTTGGTTATTATTATGAAGGTGATGTTTGGGATTTTTTTAAAGGAAAATCTCAGATAAAAAATGCACTCCTACTTGGAACGATACTTACATTGGCTGCTACCGGTTCTGAAATGAACGGAAACACTGTTGTAAGCAATGAGGAATTGCAGGAAAAACTTTCTGTCGGGAGCGATTTACTTCGTCCTGTATTTTCAATTCTCGACCCTGTTTATACAATGACACTTCCAAAAGAACAGACAGCAGCGGGAGTTGCCGACATCATGGCGCATGTTTACGAACAATATTTTAGTTCAGTCGGCGATGCGTATTTGCAAAACCGCCTTGCAGAAGCAATTTTAAAAACATGTATAGAATTCGGACCTGTGGCAATAAATGAACCCGACAATTATGAAGCACGTGCAAATATAATGTGGGCAGGAAGTCTGGCTTTAAACGGACTTTTAACTTATGGCAAAACAGGCGACTGGGCTGTTCACGGAATTGAACATGAAATAAGTGCAATATACGATTTAACCCATGGAACAGGGCTTGCGATAATTTATCCCAACTGGATGGATTATGTTTTGAACGAAAAAACCGTTGACAAATTTTCTGAATATGCTAAAAATGTTTTTGGAATAAATGGCTCTGATAAATTTCAAATTGCAAAAGAAGGAATAAAAAAAACAAGAGATTTTTTTAATTTACTCGGCTTGCCTTCTACATTGTCACAAGTAAAAATAGGAATTGAAAATATAAACAAGATGGCAGAAAAAGCAATAATAAATAACGGAGGCGAAATTGGAAAGTATGTTAAACTTGGGGCGAAAGATGTTCTTTCAGTTTTGCAGGCATGCTTGTGATTTGAAAAAAAATAGAACAAAAAAAGAATAATCGAACATTCGAACAAATGAACAATCGAAATAAAAAAATAATGAACATCGAACGCAGAATTTCGAATAACGAAGTTTAACTAAAAAATGTAAACTGAAAGCTGACTTTTTCTTGCGACTTACGACTGAATACTTACGACTACAAAAATGAATTATAAAAAAACAAACAATACCTCCGGATGGCTTGTTTTTGCTGTTGCATTTTTGGTTTATTTGCTTACTCTTGAGCCAACTGCAAGTTGGTGGGATTGCGGCGAATTTATTGCTTCGGCTTTTAAGTTGCAGGTTAACCATCCTCCCGGTGCTCCTTTATTTTTGCTCATTGGAAGATTGTTCTCATTTTTATCTTTTGGAAATAAAGAACATATTGCCTTTTGTATAAACTTACTTTCAGCTATTGCCAGTGCCTTTACAATTCTTTTTTTATTCTGGACAATCACAGCAATTGCAAAAAAGATAGTTTTAAGCGGCGGTGAAATTTTAGATTCGAAATTATATGCAATTATCGGCAGCGGTTTTGTGGGTGCAATGGCATTTGCTTTTTCAGATTCGTTCTGGTTTTCGGCTGTCGAAGCTGAAGTTTATGCAACTTCAGCTTTTTTTACTGCTGCTACTTTCTGGGCTGCACTGAAATGGGAAAATTGCGACGATGAAAAATATTCAGATAAATGGCTTGTACTTATTGCATTTCTGTTTGGGCTTTCAATTGGCGTGCATTTATTGAATTTACTGGTTATTCCACCAGTTGTTTTTATTGTTTATTTTAAAAAATATAAAATTTCCGTTAAAGGAATTATTCTGACTTTGCTCATTTCATTTGTTATATTGGCATTTGTGCAATTTGGAATAATTGTTAAAATGCTTCGTATAGCTGCATCATTTGAATTATTGTTTGTAAATGAGTTTGGCTTGTTTTTTAATTCGGGTTTGTTGGTATTTTTTGTTTTACTTGCATTATTGCTCGTTGCGGGAATTTTATTTTCAATAAAAAAAAGAAAACGAATTTTGAATATTGCTGTTCTGTGCTTCGCTTTTTTTCTTATAGGGTTTTCTTCATACTTAATTATTCCTATTCGTTCAAATGCAAATCCACCTTTAAACGAAAATCAGCCCGATAATATTTTTAGTTTTATTTCATATCTGACACGCGAGCAATATGGTGATACATATTTGCTCTATGGTCCATACTATGATGCGAAATATTTAAGAAGCGAAAAAGGTGCTGCTATTTATATCAAAGGAGAAAATAAATATAATAAAGTGGGAAACCGCGATATTTATATATTCGATGAAAAAAGATGCACATATTTTCCGAGAATATACGGACATGAAAGAAATGATATAATTGCATACAAATCATGGGCAGGAGTTGGTAATAATGAGAAACCTGACTTTATTCATAATTTAAAATTCTTTTTTAAGTATCAGGTTGGCTTTATGTATTTCCGGTATTTTTTATGGAATTTTGCCGGAAGACAAAACGATGCACAGGGTTATGGAGCAGTGAACGAAGGCAACTGGCTCAGCGGTATTCCTTTTATTGACGGACTTTTTCTTGATAACCAAAGTAAATTACCCGATAGTATAAAAAACAGCAAAAGCAATAATAAGTTTTTTCTTTTTCCTTTATTACTCGGTCTTATAGGTTTTTATTTTCATTTCAAAAAAAATAATAAAGATGCTTTTGTTGTGTTGTTGCTTTTTTTTATGACCGGAATTGCCATAATTGTTTTTTTAAATCAAACTCCTTATCAACCGCGGGAAAGAGATTATGCTTATACGGGTTCGTTTTATGCTTTTGCAATATGGCTCGGACTCGGTGTTTTATATTTAATTGAAAAAATAAAAAATAATAAAATAATAATTTCAATAATTCTTTTATGCTTTTTGCTTGTACCTGCTATTATGGCGAAAAACGGATGGCAGTCTCATAATCGTTCCGGTAAAACTTCTACAAGAGATTATGCTGCTGATTATCTTAATTCATGCGGAAAAAATGCTGTCCTCTTCACATGCGGAGACAACGATACTTTTTCTCTTTGGTATGCTCAGGAAGTTGAGGGAATAAGAACTGATGTAAGGGTTATAAACCTCGACCTGCTTGCTACCGACTGGTGCATTAAACAAATAAAAAGAAAAGTTTATGATTCGCCACCAATTCCATTATCATTATCGGAAAAAGATTATAAGCTTCTGACTAATGATTATGTTTCATTGTTTGATGACTCTACATATATTGAGTTAGCAAATGTTTTGAAATGTATTGACTATAAGAATCCGACAACAAAATATTCGGGTGGTGATGGAAGCACTTATAGTTATGTGCCTTCAAATAAATTCAGTTTTTCATTTGATGCAGCTGAGTTAACTACTCTGCCTGATTTTTACAAAGACAAAAAAATCGAAAGGGATATTAAGTGGAAAGTCAACAGCAGTTATCTTATGAAAAATGGATTAGCATTACTCGACTTTATTTATACTAATAACTGGAAACGTCCTGTTTATTTTACTTCACCCGGAAGTGTAAGCGACTTTCTCAATTTAAAAGGCTCTTTCTGGCAGGAAGGTTTGACAAGCCGTTTGCTTCCTATTAAAGGCGATACAATAAATGAAAATAAAAATATTGCAACTTCTGTTATGTACGACAATTTGATGCACAAATTTCAATGGGGCGGACTTGATAAAAAAAATATTTTTGCCGATGAAGAAACAAAACAAACTTCATATTCTTTAAGAAGAATTTTTGCAAACCTCGCTGATGCATTAATTAATGAAAATAAAAAAGATTCGGCAATTGCCGTGCTCGACCTTTGCATTAAAATTGTTCCCGACAGAAATGTTCCATACAATAAATATATTTTGCCGATTGCTGAAGCATATTGCAAATGCGGTGCATATAAAAAAGCAAATAGCATTCTCAAACATATTTTCGATGTTTACGAAAAAGAAATGATTTATTATCTTTCGATTGACATGCAAAGTCGCATTTCTGTGAGTGTGGATTATAATAATGCAAAAAATATTTTAATTAAATGCAGAAATTTAGCTTCGCAGTACAAACAATTAAATTTGAAAAATGATTTTACAAATAGATTGTTGAAACTGAAAGTAGTGTAGTTAGTTGAAAGATTTATCCTTTGTGAACTTTGTAAATACCTTAGTGCGACTTTGTGGTTAATAAAATTTTACCACAAAGGACTCAAAGTACAACACAAAGGAACACAAAGAAAAAGAATAGCACTACCAAATTTTTGCTCTTTTTTCAGGAGGTCTGAATCCCTTGTCAGTTAGCTTGATGTCAAATGCCTTATAAAATTCCGGCATGTTAATAACAGTAGCATTAACACGTGCAATACCCGGTGAATGTGGGTCTTCCTTTATTCTTTTTATTGCTTCTTCTTTCCGTATTTGCTGACGCCATATCTGAGCGTATGCCAGGAATAACCTTTGTTCAGGAGTGAGTCCGTCAATTTTTTTTGTTTTACCTTTTAACTGGTTTTGCAAAGCGTAGTATGAAACTGTCAATCCGCCCAAATCCGAAATGTTTTCACCAAGAGTTAATTTGCCGTTGACATGCATTGTGTCAGTAATTATAAAATTATTGAATTGTTTTATGAGTGTGTCGGTGGCTTTAACGAATTTTTTTGCGTCTTCTGCTGTCCACCAATCTTCGAGGTTTCCTTCTTTATTGTATTTTCTGCCTTGGTCGTCAAAACCGTGTGTGATTTCATGACCAATGACTGCTCCGATTGCTCCGTAATTTACAGCGTCATCACCATCAGGAAAGAAAAACGGCGGTTGCAATATTGCTGCCGGAAAAACGATTTCGTTCATGGTGGGATTGAAATAAGCATTTACTATTTGCGGATACATTTGCCATTCAGTTCGGTCAACAGGTTTGTTTATTTTATTCATGTCCCGTTTAAAATTAAAATTGTTTGCTCTTAAAAAGTTCAGAACATAAGCATCGGCTTTTACTAAAAGATTAGAATAACCAATCCACTTAACAGGATAACCAATTTTGAAATTCATCGCATCAAGTTTTTCAAGAGCTTTTTTCTTGGTGTTTTCACCCATCCATTCGAGATTTTTTATTCTTGTTTTATAAGCAATTTTAAGGTTTTTTACCATTTCAATTATTCTGTCTTTCGCTTTCGGAGGGAAATATTCTTTTACAAACAGTTTTCCTATTTCTTCGCCCATTGCATTGTTTGCGGCGTTTATAACTCTTTCCCATCGCGGTTTCATTTCTTTTGTGCCTGATAATATTGTTGAATAAAATCTGAAGTTTTCTTTTTCAAAATCAGAACTTAAATAAGAAGCACTTCTTCTTATTAAATTCCATGTAAGGTAAGTTTTCCAATCATCAATGCAAACTGAAGTTATTAACTTACTTATTCCTTCGAAAAATTTTGGTTGATTAACATTTATGTTGCCTGTAGTTTTTATTCCTATTGTTGTAAAGTATGTATTCCAGTCAATAGAAGGTGCAAGTTTTTTTAATTCATTAAAAGTTTTTTTATTATATGTTTTATTGGGGTCTCTTCTGTCAATTTTATTCATTGAAACAGTAGCAAGCTTTGTTTCAATTTTCATAATTGTATTAGCGTCAGTTTTTGATTCTTTCTCTTTTTTACCGAGCAGTATGAATATTTTAGCAACATGATTCAAATATTCATTGCGAATATTTTTCGAATGCTCATCTTTTGCCGAATAATAATCTCTATCGCCAAGTCCCAAGCCACCTTGTGATAGTTGCAAGATAACCATATTACTGTTTTTCTCGTCCTGGTCGGCATAAATGCTGAATAGTGCATTTATTTTTATTGTATGCAGATAAGCAATTTCATTCTGTAAATCACTTTGCGTTTTTATATTATTTATTTTATCGAATTCTTCTTTTAATGGATTTATTCCGTCTTTATTTATTTTTATGGTATCCATGCCTGTGTTATAAAAAGCCCCGATTTTATAAATATCTCCTTTATTAAATTCTTTGGCTTTCTTTGAAGCTTCATCAAAGATTTTTTTTAGTTTTTTTAGATTGTCTTCCTGAAGTATGTCAAAAGAGCCGTATCTGCCGTAATTGGCAGGTACGGGGTTGTTTTTAAGCCATCCTCCGTTTGCATATTGAAAAAAGTTTTCAGATGGTTTTACCGATAAATCCATGTTTTTTGAGTCAATAGCTTTTGCTTTCATCTCTTCTTTTTTATTTGTTGAACAACTTAAATACAGCGAAACTGCAATAATAAATACAAGTGTTTTTAAAGCAGGGTTTGTTTTAATGGGTTTCATGTTATATCTAAATTTGTGAACTGCAAATATATATAAAGATTTAATAATGAAAATCTCTGCGAAACTTTGCGTAAAACTCTACGTTATTCTGCGAGAAAAATAAAAGCAAAAAAATGCGATAAATTAATTTCAAAACACAGAGATATATTACTGTTAGGGGTGCTTTACGAGAAACAATTAATTAAAATTTACAAATTAAATATTCGTTTATATTCAGCCCGTATCATCTCATCCAAATGTTTATAATAAATTTGAATTTCGTTTTCAGCCATTCCGCTTTTTCTCCATTTGCTCATCATGTTTTCGGTTTCTTCAAATATTTTATCTTCAAGCGGACTTAGCTTTTGTAAAATTCCGGTATTGTTTTTATTGAGCAATGCATTTCTGTTGATATATTTTTTTTCTACAATTCTTGTTATTGGAAAACATTTACTTTTCAATTGCAGGGACATATTGCAAATTGGTGCAATACCTGATGTGTCAGCTGCTGCGAGTAAAGATGGTAATTTTTCTCCTCCGCTTACCCATACAGGTATAACAACAGAACATAAAGGAAAGCCAAGTACTGTCCACATAGTAGTGAATTCGGGTGATGTTCCCTTTTTTACTCCTTGTATTACTATTGAGGAGAGGGATGAGTATCGCGGAATATAGTCCTCAAAATACACATAATCGGGGTCTTCGGGGTTATCCGATAAATTTCGTGACAAATCAGTTTTTGTTAATGAATGTTTTAAACAACGAGCCACATATTTGAAAATATATTTTACTGTCAAGTCATTTGTTGCAGCAGCATTAGAAAAAAGTTCATCGGCGGTTGCAAAACGTATGTATCCATTATCAATATTACGTCTGCCGGTAAATGAATAATTAGTGCGTACAATATAACCAAGCGGACTTATTTTTGGGTCATTCGCATCAAATTTAGCAACGGAAAAATTGTTCACTTCGTAAAAAGCTGCACCTCCCTGTGCATCAATAACACCAAAATTCGCCTCAACACGAAGTGGCTTAGTCATAGTGTCGAGCATAGTTTCAAAATCTTTTAAAGATGCACATGTCTTTAATGCTTTTTTAATAAATAGTCCTTCTAAATCCATGATTTTAGTGGTGTCATTTATATCTTTCAGATTATATGAAGCAGCATTCATAATTGCAAAACCTTTACTGTTCGTGCCACACCATATTTCCTTTCCTGTTTTATCAATAGAATTAACCAATCCTGTATAATTGTATTTGCCATCAGTAAAATACATGATTTTATTCTGAAACTTATCTCCATCCCTGTTTTTCCATAATAAAGGATTTCCGTCAGGAGTATATTTACCTGAAATTATAACGGTAGTGCAAGCTGTTAGCTCATTTAAAGTCAAACATAAAATAAATGATGCGATAAGAATAGTTTTCATTTGTTGAAAGTTTAAAATATTAATAATTAGTTTTTGTATATAAAGAAAAATAAGCCACAAATTTAAAGTATAATTTTAGTTTAATTCAATTGCCTGTACAGCTTTTGTTTTGTGGAGAGCTATATCAATAACATCAATCATATCGGTAATGTAATGGAATTTCAGTCCTTTGCGGTATATTTCATTTATATCGTTAATGTTTATTTTATTTTCTGATGAGAGAACAATATCAGTTATACCTGCTCTTTTCGCAGCAAGAATTTTTTCTTTTATTCCGCCAACGGGAAGTACCTTGCCGCGAAGTGTTATTTCGCCTGTCATTGCGAGTTTTGCCTTAACTTTCCTGCCTGTAAAAGCTGAAGCTAATGAAGTGAACATTGTAATTCCTGCTGAGGGTCCGTCTTTTGGTGTTGCCCCTTCGGGAACGTGAATATGAACATTCCATTTTTCAAAAATATCGTCGGGAATATTTAATTTTTTTGCATGTGCTTTCAGATATTCATAAGCAATAGTTGCCGATTCTTTCATTACATCGCCGAGATTTCCGGTGAGTGTGAGGTTGCCTTTTCCTTTGCTTAAACTTGTTTCTACAAAAAGTATTTCACCTCCGAATGCAGTCCACGCCAATCCTGTAACTACTCCTGCGACTTCATTTTTAATGAATTTATCTTTCTGGAAAATGGGGATACCAAGTAGCTCCGGCAGATGTTTTACATCAATAGTAGTATTCGGTTTATTATTTGATACAATGTCTTTTGCTTTTTTTCTTAAGATAGCGGCAATTTTCTTTTCCAGTTCACGAACTCCCGATTCTCTTGTGTAGTCCTCAATGATTTTTGTAATTGCATTATCACTGAATTTTATTTTTTCATTATCCAAACCGTGTTCGGTAATTTGTTTCGGAACTATATGTCGTTTTGCGATTTGAAGCTTTTCTTCGATTATGTATCCGTTGATTTCAATTATTTCCATTCGGTCTTTTAATGCAGGCAGGACAGTATTTATATTATTTGCTGTAGCAATAAACAGAACATTTGATAAATCATAATCTATTTCAAGGTAATTGTCGTAAAAGGAATTATTCTGCTCGGGGTCGAGAGCTTCAAGCAAGGCAGACGAAGGGTCGCCGTGAAAAGGATTGTTTCCTACTTTGTCAATTTCATCGAGAACGAACACAGGATTTGAGGATTTTGCTTTTTTAATATTCTGAATAATTCTTCCGGGCAATGCTCCAATGTATGTTTTTCTGTGTCCGCGAATTTCCGCTTCATCTCTCAATCCACCAAGTGACATCCTGACATAGTTCCTTCCAAGTGCTGCCGCTATTGATTTTCCAAGTGATGTTTTTCCGACTCCCGGAGGTCCGTATAAACACAATATCGGTGATTTCATGTTTTTCTTAAGCTTGAGAACTGCCAAATGTTCAATAATTCTTTCTTTTACTTTTTCAAGTCCGTAATGGTCTTTATCAAGAACTTCCTGTGCGGTTTTTAAATCAAAATTATCGGTTGTGAACTCGTTCCATGGCAGGTCAAGCATGGTTTCGACATAATTTATCTGTATTGAATATTCTGCGGCTGCAGGGTGCATTCGCTGTAATTTGTTTACTTCCCGCTTGAAAGCTTCATCTACTTGTTTACTCCATTTTTTTGTTTTTGCTTTTTCAAGCATTTCGTTTAATTGCTGTTCATGCGGGTTTCCGCCTAATTCTTCCTGAATTGTTTTTAATTGCTGACCAAGTAAAAAATCTCTTTGCTGCTTATCCAAATCAACTTTTACTTTTGACTGAATCTGATTTTTAAGCTCAAGCATCTGAAGCTCTTTCGACATAAAACCAAGAAGCAAATTTGCTCTTTCTTTTAAATCAAGAGTTTCCAGAATTTTTTGTTTGTCATTTACATTTGTGTTCAGATTTGAAGAAACAAAATTTATGAGAAACGTAGAACTTTCGATATTTTTTATTGCAAAACCGGCTTCTGTTGGTATATGAGGCGATAGCTTTATTATCTGAAGTGCAAGGTCTTTAATTGAATCAATAAGTGCCGTAAAGCTTTCATCTTTTTCGGGAATATGACCTGCTACAAGCTGCTTCACTTTTGCTTTCCAGTATGGTTCTGTTTGAGTGAGTTCAATTATTTCAAATCTGGTTTTACCCTGAATTATTGCAGTTGAGCTACCATCGGGCATTTGTAAAAGCTTTACGATATGCGCAATTGTACCCGTTTTATTAATGTCTTCAAGTTTTGGGTCGTCAATTGATTCATCTTTCTGGGAAACTACACCTATAATTTTATCGGTTTTGTATGCGTCTTTAATCAGATTTATTGATTTATCGCGTCCAACTGTTATTGGCACAAGTATTCCCGGAAATAAAACGGTGTTCTTAAGTGGCAGGATAGGCAGCAACTCGGGAAATTTCGTGGGTTCAATAATTTCTTCTTCTTCCGAAGTTATTATTGGAACAAACTCAGCTTCATCGCTCAATACCGCAAATTCCAATCTGTCTAAATCAATATTTTTTCTCATTTGTTTTTATTATAATGTCAAACTGTCATAATTTGTTTCAATAATATATAAAATAAAACATTAATGTATCTTGTCAATTTCTATACCAAAATTCTTTTTACGTATTACGCATCGTATTGTTACAAATGTTTATTACGGATAAAATAATATCAACAAAAACTATATTCTTCATTAATGTTTCAAAAACCGAAATGCAAATAGTTAATTGAATCTTAATTAAATCTTAATTTCTTCTTAATTATTTGTGCCTTTTGTTAAAGTATTTTTGACAACAAAATTTAAACTAAAAATAAAGTTATGGGAAAAATCGGAAAAGACATCTTAAACATTGATGTGGAAAAATTAATTCAAATGCTTAATGAAGCACTTTGCGAAGAATGGCTCGCATATTATCAATATTGGATTGGCTCACGGCTAATGGAGGGACCGATGAGAAGTGAAATTGAACCGGAACTATTAATTCATGCAAATCAGGAATTAAATCATGCGGTATTAGTTGTTACAAGAATAATACAACTCGGTGGTACACCTGTTTTAAACCCTTCTGACTGGGCTAAATTTGCCCGTTGCAAATACGAAGCACCTGTTGACCCATATATTGAAATTGTTCTTGAACAAAACTTAAAAGGAGAGAGATGTGCTATACAGAGATATAAAGAAATTGCTGATTTCACCAATGGTAAAGACCATACAACGCATCAGATGGCAACAACTATTCTAAATGAAGAATCGGAACATGAGCAGGACATTGAAGAATGGCTTATTGATATTAACAGGATGAAAGATGAATTCAGAAAAATACGTTTGTAATAAAATTAAATTAAAACTAAAAAAAATTATGAAATTTGAATTACCGAAATTACCTTATGAAATGAATGCGTTGGAACCTTTTATTTCAAAAAAAACCCTTGAGTTTCATTATGGAAAACATCATCAGACTTATGTTTCAAATCTTAATAATTTAATTTCCGAAACTAGATTTGAAAGCATGGAACTTGAAACAATAATTAAAGAATCGGAAGGACCTATTTTCAATAATGCTTCACAGTTTTGGAATCACACATTCTATTTTATGAGCTTGAAAAAAGGCGAAGAATGTGCTCCTCAAGATATTCTCGCTGAAGCGATAAAAAAAAGTTTTGGAACATTTGTCGATTTTAAAGATGCTTTTACAAAAGCAGCAGTGAGTTTGTTTGGTTCGGGTTGGGTTTGGCTTGTGAAAAATCAGAGCGGATTATTAGAAATTATACAGGAAAGCAATGCCGGCAACCCTTTACGCAAAGGATTAAAACCAATACTTACATGCGATGTTTGGGAACATGCCTATTATCTCGATTATCAGAACAGACGCACTGAATATGTTAATGCTTACTGGAGTATTATTAACTGGGAAGTAATTGAAAAAAGATTTTAAAAAATAGTTGTTTAATGATTTTTGTAGTTATAAAAAAATGAAAAAGAACTTAACGAAAAGCAAAGTAAATTTAATAGAAACAATGCTCGAAGAAAATGCTTCTTTCGACATTGTGGGAGAAGGAAGTTATGAAGGAAAGCTTGAAAATGGTGTTTTGGTGCCAAACGAAGAATCGATAATTATCAACAACGAACCAGAAATAAACGGAAAAATACCCGGAATAAAAAATATTTGGTTAACAACAAATGACATCGCAAGTAATAATTTTACTATTCACGTTAAAGGCGCTTGTCCTGATTGCAAAGAAAATAATTATCTTGAATTTTATGATGATAATTGGAATATTTACAAAATGAAAATTTATTCTCATGTTGAAGAACAGGTTCATACATTGCATTTCAACAGTAATAATGGAAACATAATAAAAATCACTTGGGACATATAGGGAAAATAATTAATAACTTTCAATATTTAAATAAAAAAACATGAAATCAACTGTAGGTGTTTATGATTCGCACGATACGGCACTTGATGCAATCGAGGTGCTAAAAGATAGAGGTTATCCAATTAATCAATTATCTTTAATGGGACAGGCAAGTATTGTTGACGACAATATGCGGATACAATCAAGAGAACCATTGAAAAATGCAGGTGTGGGTGCCGGTGTTGTTTTAGGTTCAACTTTAGGAGTTTTGTCAGGAGCCGGTGTTTTTGCTATACCCGGATTGGGATTTATTTTCGGCGCAGGTGCGGTTGTTGGAGCACTTGCTGGTTTTGATGTTGGCTTAATTGGAGGAGGAATAGTTTCGATTTTAACAACATTAGGAATAAAAAAAGATAAGGTTATTAAATACAACGAACATCTTAATGAAGGTAAGTTTTTAGTAATAGCACAAGGAAATGAAGAAGAAGTTGAAAAAGCAAAAAGTATTCTTTGCGACTGCGGAAAACATCTTGAACTTTGCATTAATTAGTATCTGTCCATAAAGTCATGAGTTTGGTTCAGAATGTCCGAGTTCAATGCTTTCGGAGTTTTGTAAATCAGGAGTATACTGATGTATTTATTCTACTGATTTGTAAAACGGGAGTAACGCAGAAATCAGACATTAAGGACAAACTCTTCTATTAGCGATATGTAATGTTCGCAATACACTTTTAATTTTCATAGAAAGGTAGCCGTAATCTAATAAGAGCAAATAAATTGTTGTTTATTGCAAGAGTTTGATAACTGTCTATGTCTTGTTTTTATAGACTCTATTTAACAACTGATGTTTCATGTTTTTCCTCTTTTCTTGTGAATACATGTCTTTTGTATTTTTGTCAATACAAAAGACATTTTTTTTATCATGCTTCCATTTATTTGAAAATAATATGTAAATTTGTTGATGTAAAAAATTCTTTCAATGGTAGAAAAGAAGAATATATCTAAAAACACTCTCAAAGAAAAACAAGCAGAAACAAAAGAGATAGAAGATTATGTTGCTGAAGAGCCGAAGCAAAATAAAAAAAATAAATTCACTTTTGACAACAGATTTTTTCGGGTTACGGGGTTGATTTTTATTTTATTGTCAGTATATTTTATTATTGCTTTCAGTTCGTATATTTTCACATGGAGCGTGGATTTTGATAAAGTAAAAGGTTCATGGCTGAATTTAGTTTCTGACAACAACGTGAAAGTGGACAACTGGCTTGGCAAGTTTGGAGCTATAATTTCCCATATTTTTATTTATAATGGTTTTGGTGTCGCATCATACTTGTTTGTTTTGATATTTCTTACAATTGGCTTGAAGCTTTTTATTCAGGTTGCAATGTTTAATTTAAAAAAGCTTCTCGGACTTTCATTCTTTCTTATTATAATGATTTCAGTTATTTTAGGACATTTTTTTGTTAAAGATGAATTTCTGTTTATTGGCGGAGTATTCGGTTATCAATCGAATTTATGGCTTAATGGAGCTCTCGGCAATATAGGAACAACTTTCCTTCTTGTATTTTCTGTTTTTATATTTTTTGTTGTTGTGTTTAACAGCTCTTTCAATTGGCTAAAGTTAATTTTCTCGGTTAAGGAAAAAGCAACACTGGTAGAAAATGATGAAACTGTAGAAAACAAGGAATTAAAAAATGTTTTGATAAAAGATGTTACTGAAGAAGATACCAGAAACGAATCGGAAAATAAAATAGAAATTTCAACAATTGATGAAAATGGATTTGAGAATGTAGAATTGAAAAATGAAAATGAAGTTCCTGTTAAAAATGAAGTAACGACAGACAAAACATCAGATATTGAACTTATAGTTGAGAATCCTGTTCAAAGCAATATTGAAACAATAGAAATAAATACCGAACCAATAGCTCTCGGTGAATACGACCCAACGCTTGATTTACCCAAATATCAACCACCAACAATTGAATTGCTTGAAGAATATGGCACAAATGCAGCAAGTGTTCAGAAAGAAGAACTAGAAGCAAACAAGAACAAAATTATTGAAACGCTTGGTAATTACGGAATACAAATAGCGAAAATAAAAGCAACAATAGGACCTTCGGTTACACTTTACGAAATAATTCCCGAAGCAGGTGTAAGAATTGCGAAAATAAAAAATCTTGAAGACGATATTGCCCTGAGCTTATCTGCTTTAGGAATAAGAATTATTGCACCAATTCCCGGAAGAGGAACAATAGGAATTGAAGTTCCAAATCTTAATCCTGAAATTGTTTCAATGAAGTCAATTTTCATGTCCGATAAATTTCAGAATTCTGGTTTTGATTTACCCATAGGACTTGGAAAAACAATAGCAAATGAAGTGTATGTTGCCGATTTAACAAAAATGCCGCATTTGCTTATGGCTGGTGCAACAGGACAAGGTAAATCCGTTGGTCTTAATGCCATTCTTGCATCATTGCTTTATAAAAAACATCCTTCACAAGTAAAATTTATTCTCATTGACCCCAAAAAAGTTGAATTAACTTTATTTTCTAAAATTGAGCGTCATTTTCTTGCAAAGCTTCCTGACTTTGAAGAAGCAATAATTACAGATACCCGTAAAGTTGTGAGAACATTAAATTCTCTTTGCATTGTTATGGAAAGTCGCTACGATTTGCTTAAAGATGCCGGAGTTAGAAATATAAAAGAGTACAATAAAAAATTTATCGAAAGAAAATTAAATCCTAACGAAGGACATCATTTTTTTCCATATCTCGTTGTAATTATTGATGAATTTGCCGATTTAATAATGACTGCCGGAAAGGAAGTGGAGCTGCCTTTAACAAGATTGGCTCAATTAGCGCGTGCAGTGGGAATTCATCTGATAATTGCTACACAACGACCTTCAGTGAATATAATAACAGGAACTATAAAAGCTAATTTCCCTGCGAGGTTGGCATTTCGGGTAATTTCAAAAATTGATTCTAGAACGATACTTGATATTGGCGGAGCAGACCAATTGGTGGGTAGGGGAGACATGTTGTTATCAACCGGTAGCGATTTAATAAGATTGCAGTGTGCATTTATAGACACGCCTGAAGTAAATAAAATTACCGATTTTATTGGCTCTCAGGAAGGGTATACAAGTGCATTCCTTTTACCCGAATTCAATGATGAAAATTCCGGCGAAAAGGATAATTATGATTCATCTGAAAGAGACCCGATGTTTGAAGAAGCTGCAAGAGTTATCGTTATGCACCAACAGGGCTCAACTTCGTTAATCCAGCGAAAATTAAAATTGGGATATAATCGTGCAGGCAGAATTATTGACCAGCTCGAAGCTGCCGGAATTGTTGGTCCCTTTGAAGGCAGTAAAGCACGCGAAGTAAGAATAAAAGATGAAATGAGCTTGGAACAGTTTTTGAGAGATGTTAATAAGAATTAAAAGATTAAAAAGATAAAGAAATGAAAAAAATATTTTTGATTATTACAATGGGGATTTTTGCTTTTAATACGACGAAAGCGCAGCCACAGGTCGATTTGAAAGCAAAAGCAATCCTGGATGGTGTGTCTGCAAAAACAAAAACATACACATCAATGTCAATTGATTTTAGCTATTCTATTGAAAATAAAACACAAAAAATAAAAGATTCACAGCAGGGAACCCTTATCATTAAGGGAGATAAATATTGCCTCGAAATTGCCAAGCAAAAGGTATTTTCTGATGGTAAAACCGTTTGGACATATCTGAAAGATTCCAAGGAAATTCAAATAAATAACCCATCAAACGATGATGAAGCAATAAATCCGCAATCAATTTTTACACTTTGGGAAAAGGGATTTCGCTACAAACTTATTAAAGAGGAAATGCAGAATAATGTGATGGTGCAGATAGTAGACCTCGTTCCGATAAAAGGAAAATCATATTTCAAAGTGCGCATCATCATTGATAAATTAAAAAAGCAAGTTTTAAAAGCAATAGTTTATGATAAAAATGGAAATATATATACTTATAAAGTAAATAAATTCAATTCTAACATAAATACAAACGATGCCACTTTCACATTTAACAAAGCTAATTACCCTGGAGTTGAAGTTATAGATTTAAGGTGATTTTTTTATGAGAAAAAATAAAATTATAATATTATTATTTTTAATTTCTATTTTGTTATTTGCATCATGCAGCAAAAACAGATACTTCATAAAGACCGAAATCAATTCAAACGGTCTTGATAAACATAAAATTATAAAATAAAAAAATGACTTTTATTAAAAATTTAATATTAAGTGTCGTTTCAATTATAATATTATTATTGGTAATTGGCTCCATTTTCTTTTATCTTTTCATTAAAAATGAATATAAACCCAAATTGCTGGAATCGCTGAAATTTGAAGGAAATGCAATTACCGAAATTGGAAAAGACACCCTTTCGATTTTAACATGGAATATAGGATACTGTGGACTCGGAGCTGAGTCGGATTTTTTTTATGAAGGAGGAAAAGATGTAATTCCAGAAGAAAAATTTTACAAAAAAAATGTAGAATCAATTGCAAACTTTTTTTACAAAATAGATTCAGTTGATTTTATTCTCATGCAGGAAATTGACAAAAATTCTAAAAGAAGTTATTATCTCGACCAATTTGACATGCTTTCGAAAGTACTTTATCATTATGGGCATTCTTTTGCTATTAACTATAATTCATTTTTTGTTCCAGAACCTGTTTCTAATCCTTATGGTAAAGTATTAAGCGGAATTGGAATTTTTTCAAAATACGAACCGTTTATTTCGGCAAAATATAATTTTGGCAATGATGCAGAATGGCCGAAATCATTGTTTTTCCCTGACAGGTGTTTTATGCTGATGCGATACAAACTTCCGAATTGTTGCAGAGATTTGGTTTTGATAAATACTCACAATTCATATTTTGACAGTGCTATAAAACATGAGGAAAAACTTGAAAAACTCAAAAAAGTTATTCTTTCGGAATACAAAAAAGGAAATTACGTTATCGTTGGTGGCGACTGGAATAGTGTGCCCCCTGATTACAATTTGAAGAATAGTTATGTGAAAACAACCGTTCCTAAAGCATTTTCCGATGCGGGATGGAAATGGGAATACGATAAAAATCATCCGACTAACCGTAGTGTTAATATGCCGTACAATTCAAAAAAATCAAAAACTGCGACACTCGATTTTTTTCTCACTTCACCAAATATTGAAACTGTCAGCATCAAATGCATTGACCTTAAATTCCAAAATTCCGACCATCAGCCGGTTCTAATTAAAATAAAAGTAAAATAAGAAAATCAACCTTTCAGATTTTGCATGAATGATGCTGTTTCAATGATATAACGCGTATGTGTTCCGCTTCCTATTTCTCCTTTTTCATCAAATGCATTTACGTTGAATACAAGTTTTTTACCATCAACTTTAGTTAATGATGTTTCACACCAAACCTTCATTCCGAGAGGCGTGGCTTTAAGGTGTTTTACGCTTATTTCAATTCCAACAGTATTATATCCTTCTGGCAGATGCGGCAAAACACTTTTCATTGCAGTACTTTCTATTAATGCAACCATTGCAGGTGTTGCAAAAACATCAACCATGCCCGAACCATATTTTGATGCCGAATCTTTTTCTGTTACTATTTGCTCTAAATAGCCCTTTATGCCTTCTTTTATTTTTAGTTCCATTATAATTTTTTTACAAAAATATAAAAAATCTGATTGCTGTTGACTTTTTTAAATAGTGCTATGATAATAAAATGAAGTGGCATAGAAGTTAGAAAAATAGGAAGTGTCAAGCATCTATCATCCAACTTATGGATTCATTAATACAAAAGAATGATTGAGCTTTAAGTTGACTACGTTTTTTCTTTTTCTTATGTTGGTACGACTATGTGTCCCCAATTTTCTCCTGTCTTAATGCGATATAGTGCCATTTCAGAAACTCCAAATTGTTTTGCAATAATTCTAAGTCGTGTCTTACGGTTGGGATCTAAAAGTTTTTTCTTGATAAACAAAACTTGTGTCGCAGTCAGTTTTGGTCCTTTGGTTTTCATGTTTCCAGAACGATTTTTTCTTGCTTCTATAACAAGAGGACTTTTTTTACTATGTTCCAGCATTTCTGCTTTTGTTGCCCACTGCAAGTTTTCAACGTAGTTATTGTCTCTGCTGTGGTCTAAATGCAATACAAAAATTTTATCATCTGATTTTTTAGGAAGGAAATGCTCCGCAACGAGTCTATGAACAAACAAATGCTTGCGTTTACCTTTTATTAATTTATTATTCTCGTTTTTATACATTGTGTATCGGAATATTTTATATCCTTCAACTGTCCCTATTTTTAGAATTCGTCCGTTTTCAATCTTGTCAGTATAACTGATAACTCGTCCGTAATCTGTAATAGCATATCGTAATGTAGGATCATAGTCGTTTTTTTTGAATTCCGTCCACTTTTCGTTGTGAAAAAGTCGTATCATATTATTTCGTGTTTATTGTTGTTGCAAATGTCTGCAAAAAAATGCATATTACAATAGTATTAATTATACTCGTCCCAGCTTTTTATGGCAATATCATTAATTTTCATTTTACAGAATGCAATAATAAATGCTTTCGCTAGCCGTGCATTTGTAATCAGAGGGATATTATAATCAACGGCGTTTCGCCTTATCAGGTAATCATTATTAAGTTCAGTTGCCGAAAGATTTTTCGGAATATTTATTACAAGGTCAATTTTCTTTTCGCGCAGATAATCGAGTGTGTTTGGTTTTTTATCTTCATCGGGCCAATGCAATGCTGTTGCATCAACTTCATTTTTTGCCAGAAACTCCTGTGTGCCTTTGGTGGCATAAAGTTTATATCCTTTTTCCATGAGCAGTTTAGCGGCATCAAGCATTGATGCTTTGTCTTCAATAGGACCGGTGGAAAGCAATATATTTTTTTCGGGAATGGAATAACCCACCGAAATCATTGATTTTAGTAATGCTTCATAATAATCTTCACCAATGCAGCCCACTTCGCCGGTTGATGACATATCAACTCCGATAACCGGGTCGGCTTTGTGCAAACGTGAGAATGAAAACTGCGGAGCTTTTATTCCAATATAATCCAAATCAAAAATAGATTTATCAAGCTTTTTAACATCTATGCCAAGCATTACTTTTGTAGCAATGTCAATAAAATTTGTTTTAAGAACTTTTGATACAAAAGGAAAACTTCGCGATGCCCTGAGATTACATTCAATTACCATCACATCATTATCTTTTGCAAGAAACTGAATATTAAAAGGACCCACGATATTCAGTTCTTTGGCAATTCTTTTAGTTACTTTTTTTATTCTTCTTACTGTTTCGAAATATATTTTCTGGGGAGGAAACACCATTGTTGCATCGCCTGAATGAACTCCTGCAAATTCAATATGTTCGGAAATAGCATAAGCTAAAATTTCGCCGTTTTTTGCAACTGCATCAATTTCTATTTCTTTAGCATTTTGAATGAATTCAGAAACAACAACAGGATATTGTTTTGAAACATTTTTTGCCATAGTAAGAAAATGTTCGAGTTCGTTTCTATTAGAAACAACATTCATTGCAGCTCCCGACAATACGTAAGAAGGACGCACAAGCACAGGAAATCCTACTTCGTCAACAAAATTAAAAATATCATTAACGCTCGAAAGTTCTTTCCATCGCGGCTGGTCAATTTCCATCACGTCAAGTAGCGATGAAAACTTGTGCCTGTTTTCGGCTTTATCAATATCAATAGGTGAAGTACCAATAATATTAACTTTTTGTCCATGCAAACGCATTGCCAGGTTATTCGGAATTTGCCCGCCCACCGACAATATAACACCTTTCGGATTTTCCATATCAATAATGTCAAGTACGCGTTCAAAAGTAAGTTCTTCAAAATATAATCTGTCACATATATCATAATCGGTACTGACTGTTTCTGGATTATAATTAATCATAATCGAACGAAATCCCTGTTCTTTTATGGTATTTATGGCATTTACGCTGCACCAGTCAAATTCAACGCTGCTTCCTATTCTGTATGCACCCGAACCAAGAACAATAACAGATTTATTATCATTTTCAAACTCGATGTCATTTTCAACACCATTGTATGTAATGTAAAGATAATTTGTTTTCGCAGGATATTCTGCAGCGAGAGTATCTATTTGCTTTACTACAGGAATAATTTTATTTTCTTTTCTATAACTTCTGACTTTTAAAGAATCTTTTCCAATATTTTCATCGCTGCTTCTTAATACAAATCTCGCAAGCTGAAAATCGGTAAAACCCGATTGCTTTGCCTCCAGAAGAAGTTCTTTAGGAAGAGATTGGAGAGAATCATAACTTGTTAAATCATTTTTTATATCAATAAGTATTTTTAGTTTTACAAGGAACCATCTGTCAATTTTAGTGAGTTCATGTATTTTATCAACTGAATATCCTTTTTCAAGTGCATCGGCGATTGCAAAAACTCTTGTGTCGGTGGGATTTTCTAATTCTTTTTCAACATTGTCGAAAGTTAAATTTGAATTTCCTACAAAGCCATGCATTCCTTGACCTATCATTCGCAAACCCTTTTGAATTACTTCTTCAAAATTTCTGCCAATTGCCATGACTTCGCCCACACTTTTCATGCTGCTGCCAATTTGTTTTGAAACGCCTTGAAATTTATTCAAATCCCATCGAGGTATTTTGCAAACTATATAATCCAAAGCCGGCTCGAAGCATGCGGTAGTAGTTTTGGTTATGCTGTTTTTTAATTCGTGTAATCCGTATCCTAAACTTAATTTAGCGGCAACAAATGCCAGCGGATATCCCGTAGCTTTTGATGCAAGTGCGCTTGAACGCGACAGTCGTGCATTTACCTCAATAACCCTGTAATCTTCCGATTCCGGGTCAAGTGCAAATTGCACATTACATTCGCCAATAATTCCAACATGTCTTATTATGCGTATTGATAATTCGCGGAGTTTGTGATATTCCCTGTTTGTTAATGTTTGCGAGGGAGCAACTACAATGCTTTCTCCCGTATGAATTCCCAGCGGGTCGAAATTTTCCATGTTGCAAACGGTAATACAATTGTCGTATTTATCTCTCACAACTTCGTATTCTACTTCCTTCCATCCCTTCAATGATTCTTCAACAAGAATTTGTTCCGAATATGAAAATGCTTTTGCAGCAAGTGATTTAAGTTCACTTTCATTATTGCAAAAACCGCTTCCCAAACCGCCAAGAGCATAAGCAGCGCGAATGATTATCGGATAACCGAGTTTTCCTGTCGCTTTCACAGCATCTTCCAGATTATTTACTGCAACACTTTTCGGCGTTTCAACATTTATTTCGTTTAATTTTTTAATGAATATTTCCCTGTCTTCGGTGTCAATAATGGCTTGTATGGGAGTGCCGAGAACTTTTAAATTATATTTTTCAAAAACTTTATTTTTATAAAGCGATATTCCGCAATTCAAAGCAGTTTGTCCGCCAAACGAAAGCAGGATTCCATCTGCCTTTTCTTTTTCAATGATTTTTTCAACAAAATATGGAATTACAGGAAGGAAATAAACTTTGTCTGCAATGTTCTCTGATGTCTGGATTGTAGCAATATTCGGATTAATTAAAATTGTTTTTACACCTTCTTCACGTAATGCTTTCAATGCCTGCGAACCCGAATAATCGAATTCACCCGCTTCTCCGATTTTAAGAGCACCCGAGCCAAGAACTATAACTTTTTTTATGCTTTTGTCAATATTACTCATGTCTTTTTGGTTTTTAGTTTTTAGTTTTCAGTTTACAGTTCTCCGCGAAACTTTGCGTACAACTTTGCGAAACTCTGCGAGAAATTTTATAAACCCAAAATAATAAATTGTTTTTTTATTGTTAATATCGTTTTTAAATTAAACCGTTTTTTCTTACTACTTACTACTCGCGACTTACGACTTTTTCATTATTATTTATTCATTTATTTATTTGCTGTTAAATGCAAATAATCGTAATGCACAATCGGCTTAATATTTTTTTTGCCCATTAATTTTTTTGCTTCATCAGAATCATAATTTGAAATTCCAACACCTATTACTTTATTATTTTCATCAATTATTTTAACTAAAGCACCTTTCTTAAAATTATTTTTTATTTCATTAACACCAACTAAAAGCAAGCTGGTAGCAAGATTTGATTGCAAGGCCTCTTTTGCTTTTTTGTCAATATACAATTCTCCTTCTGCAATTTCATCGGAGTATGCAAGCCATTTTTTTACTCCCAGAGTTTTTTTGCTTGCGGGAAACATTGTAGAAACAGCATTTCGATTATACAAATCGGTAATTATGTTGTTTTTTGTACCGTTGGCAATAAAAACATTTACTCCCAGTTTTGATGTTTTGTATGCAGTATTATATTTTGTAATAATCCCGCCTCTTCCGAATTCCGATTTTTCCCGAGATGAACTTTTAATTATATCGGAAATATCTTTAATGATGAACTTAATTACTTTCGAGTCAAAGTCATTTGGATTACCATCGTATATGCCATCTACATTTGTTAGAATATATAAGTCATCAGCACCAATCATATTTGCGAAAAGTCCCGAAAGCTCATCATTATCGGTAAACATTAATTCATTAATAGAAATAACATCATTCTCATTTACTATCGGAATTATTTTATTTTTCAACAGATTTTCGGTGCAATTTCTTATATTCAGATAACGTTTTCTGTCAATAAAATCTTCTTTTGTAACAAGTATTTGCCCGCAGGTGATTCCGTACTTAGAAAAAAGGTTGCAATAAGTTTCCATTAATTTAATTTGCCCGATTGAAGCATAAATCTGACGTTCCGAAATTATATCAATATTTTTCGATATTTTTTTTTTATTAAGTTTTCCGATTGCAACTGCTCCCGAAGACACCAACAACACATCTATTCCTTTTTCATAAAGAGCAACTGTTTGGGCAACCAAAAGTGATAATCTTTTTTTATCAATTAAATCTTCACTGTCTGTTATTACGTTTGAGCCAATTTTTATTACTATCCGCTTTTGCACTTTACTATTTTATTTTTTTACCAAATTTAAAAATTCATCAAATAAATATTCTGTATCGGTTGGTCCGCTTGATGCTTCTGGATGAAACTGCACTGCAAAAAATGGTTTTGTTTTATGCTTGATTCCTTCGCAGGTATTGTCGTTAACATTTATAAATATAGGTTCCCATTCAGCAGGTAAGGTTTTTAAATCAATTGCAAATCCGTGATTTTGCGATGTTATATAACATCTGTTTGTTCCGATTTTTAGTACAGGTTGATTATGACTTCTGTGTCCGTATTTTAATTTATATGTATCAGCGCCAGCGGCAAGTGCCATTATTTGGCAGCCAAGGCAAATTCCGAAAACGGGCTTTCCTTTTTCGAATGCTTTCTTCACATTATTAATTGTTGTTTCTGCCATTTTAGGGTCGCCTGGACCATTTGAAATAAACAGTCCATCGTAATCTTCTTTGTTGAAATCATAATTTGCGGGAACCCTGTAAACCGTGCAGTCGCGTTTTATAAAACATCTGATAATATTATATTTTACACCGCAATCAATAAGTATGATTTTGTGTTTTCCGTTTCCGTATTTTATAACTTTATCGGTATTAATTTGACCCAACAAATCATCTTTATTCGGGTCATAAAAATCAACTTTATTTCCGTTGTATATTATTTTGCCGAGCATTGCTCCTTTTTTACGCAATCGCTTTGTCAACGCCCTCGTGTCAATTCCATATAAGCCCGGAATTTTATTTTCTTTCAGCCAGTTTGCCAAACTTTTATTTGAATTCCAGTGACTGTAATAAAAAGAATAATCGGAAATCACAAGAGCTGTAATTCTGATTTTATCTGACTCGAAATATTTTAAAAGTCCGTTTTCTTTTTCTTCATCGGGAACTCCGTAATTACCAATGAGCGGATATGTGGCAACCAGAATTTGTCCCGTATATGATGGGTCGGTTAAATTTTCGGGATAGCCCGTCATGGCAGTATTGAAGACAACTTCACCCGCCGCCGATTTATTAAATCCGAATGATTTCCCAATAAATTCGGTTCCGTCTTCTAAAACTAATTTTATTTCCTGACTTTGCATGAACTCTTTTTTATTTTTTTTTGCAAAATTAAACATTATCCCGCTAATTTTAAAGTATAAGTTGTTTGTATTTATTAACAATGTTCTTGCATAAATAAAGAATAAATATTATTTTTCCTGTCAACATAATTGTCAAATCTCTGTAGCAACATAAGCTCCATTGAATTAAACCACGTAGTGACGATATATTATTCATTCCATCAAAACACAAATTGTAAATTTATAACTTTCGTATAAACAAAAATTTGTGAATCTTTAGCTTTTTATTTTTCACAAGTTCTAAAAATCCCTCAACTAATTCTAAAAACATACAAGCAAATTCTAAAAAGCATTTGACTTATATATTTTGTTATTATATGTTTGATGACGAAAAAGTAATAAATAAAAATTGGAAGTCACAATTTGTGACCTCCAAATAAAACTAAAAATATGAATAAAATATCAGTTAAAATAATAGTTCCTGAAGAAGTGATCATAAATAAGATTTATTTTATCAGAGGAAAGAAAATGATGTTAGATAAGGACATTGCAAAAATATATGGAGTACAACCAATAAGATTAAGAGAGCAAGTAAAACGAAATAAAGAAAGATTTCCGGAAAAATTCATGATTCAACTTACTGAAGAAGAAGTTGAACTCATGGTATCGCAAAATGCGATACCTTCGAAAAAGCAATTAGGTGGCTCTTTACCTTATGCTTTTACCGAACATGGTGTATTGATGTTAGCAAATGTATTAAAAAATGAAAGGGCTATTCAGATGAGTATATACATTATAGATATCTTTGTAAAGCTACGTGAAATTGCACTTTCACATAAAGACATACTGTTAAAGCTCGTTCAATTGGAGAAAAAAATCACTAAACATGATGATGAAATTGAAATAATATTCAACACTTTAAAAGAACTGATAAAACCACCGATTCAAGAAAGAAAGAAAATAGGATACAAACTCCCCTGAAACAATAAAAATAAAATCAGTTCAAAGTGATAATTACTATCGGCAACGAACAACATTATGTTAAAGTCCCCGCTGCCATTAAGCTCTCAATTTTGCTATTTTCGGATTGTTTATTGCGAAATTAATTTGTTCGATAAATTGTTGTTTGTTGCGAGGCAATATGCCTTCCAATACCAAATAATTTGAAGCATGATTACTTCTGAAAATAGTGTTTTCTAAATCTGTATGAGAAATAAAAATTTCCATTTCTTTTAAAAGTTCAGCAATATTCATGGGAATATATTCTCCATTAAATCTTTCTGTAAATCTTTTTATTCCAAAAGGAAAACTTAACACCAATACTGATAAGAATTCCGGTTTTATCAGATTTACTATTTTTGCTGAATTTACAGCATGTTGATTACTATATTTTTTTCCGCCTAACCCATTCAGTATAATTACCGACAACTTAATTCCTGCCTGCTTTGCTTTTAGCAGTCCTTCGGTTGTTGTGGAATTAGATTCTCCTTTATTAACCATATTAAGCACTTCGTCATCACCCGATTCAATTCCTACATATAACATATTTAAACCAGCTTCTTTAAGTTCAATAAGTTCTTCTATTGACTTCGATAATATATTACTTGGTAAGGCATACGTTGATACCCTGCGCACTTTATGAAAAGTTTTATTTATTGATGAAAGTATTGTTAATAGTCGTTTTGTTGAAAGAACCATCGGATTGCCATCAGCCAAAAATATTTTGCGTGTTTCCGAATGTGATTTGGCAATAGCATTTATTTCCTTAACAATATCTTCTTCATTTTTTATTTTGAAAGTTTTGGAAGTGTACATTTCACAGAAAGAACATTTGTTCCATGAACATCCGAATGTAATCTGTAAAATCAAAGAGTTTGCTTCGGCTGGTGGACGAAACAAAGGTTCATCATAATTAATAGAAAAACAGTTCATTCTTTAATAAATATTTTAATAAATGACAAATGTACATGTTTTTTTTACTAATAATACCAACTTTAATTGCAAATATATCAATAAACTTTAAGTGCTTTATGAACTTTAAGCGTTTTAAGAACTTAATTATTTGATATTATTTATTATTTTTGTAAAAAAAATAAAAATATGGCAAACGCAATTGTAGAAACAAATTTCAAATTTGATAAACAAAAAAGTTTGTACAAAGGAAAAGTAAGAGATGTTTATAATATTGATGACAGATTTCTTGTGATGTTGGTAACCGACAGGATTTCGGCATTTGATGTGGTTTTGCCCGAAGGCATCCCATACAAGGGACAAGTTTTAAATCAGATTGCAGCAAAGTTTATGAAAGCAACTGAAGATATTGTTCCAAACTGGATTGTTGCAACTCCCGACCCGATGGTGACTGTGGGACATATTTGCGAACCATTTAAAGTTGAAATGGTAATAAGAGGATATTTGTCGGGGCATGCATGGAGAGAATATAAAGAAGGAAAGAGAATGCTTTGCGGAGAACCAATGCCTGATGGAATGAAAGAAAATGCTCGTTTTTCAAAACCTATTATAACGCCAACTACAAAGGCATCCGTGGGGCATGATGAAGATATTTCGAAAGACGAAATAATTAAATCGGGTTTGGTTTCTAAAGATGATTACGAAAAACTCGAGGAATATACTTATGCTGTTTTTCAGAGAGGACAGGAAATTGCAAACAAAATGAATTTGATTTTGGTTGATACAAAATATGAATTCGGAAAAAAAGATGGAAAAATATATTTGATTGATGAAATACATACTCCCGATTCTTCACGTTATTTCTATAAAAACGGATATGAAGAACGTCAGGAAAAAGGAGAGCCGCAAAAACAATTATCAAAAGAATTTGTACGGGAATGGTTGATGGAAAGAGGTTTTCAGGGTAGGGCAGGAGAAAGGGTTCCCGAAATGACATCGGATTTTGTAAATTCAGTTTCCGAAAGATATATTGAACTTTATGAAAATATAACGGGATATAAATTTATCAGAACCGACATCTCGGATATTGAAAAACGCATATTTAACAATACAAGCAGTTGCATAAGTAAATTGATTTAACATTGATGTTTAGGAATCAGTATTCATGAAATTCTAAAAAAAAATATCGAATATCGAACACTGAATTATGAATATCGAAGTTTTGGCTATATAGGAATACTTCATTATTCTACATTCGATATTCGGTGTTCGTTATTAATTTTAAAAATAAATTAATTTGAATTTTAAAAAAATATTTTCATACAACATGCCCTCTTTAATCCCAATCTTGAGAAGGGGAATTAAGGGCTGTATTTTTGTTTTTTTATTCATCTTTTTGCTCAGTAGTTGTGCTGTTATTGAATTACCAAGTGGCGGAAAGAAAGATGTGAAGCCGCCTTCAATAAAAAAATATATTCCTGCAAACAAATCAACAAAATTCAGTGAAAATAAAATAGAAATCGAGTTTGATGAATTTATTCAGTTAAAAGATGTAAATAACCAAATTATCATATCTCCGCCACTTGCTGATGCTCCTGATGTTAAAGTAAAAGGGAAATCAGTTTTGGTGAAATTTAAAGATTCTCTTCAGAAAAATACAACTTATAACATTTCTTTCGGAAAATCAATTTCCGACATTACCGAAAACAATATTCTCGAAAATTTTAATTGCATTTTTTCTACAGGGAATTCAATAGATTCAATGATTATTAGAGGACAGATTATAGATGCTTTCGGTTTAACACCAGAAAAAGATGTTGCCATTCTTCTTTATAATAAAAATACAGATTCGCTGCCTTACGAAAAAATACCGCAATATGTTGCCAAAACAATTGATAACGGTGGATTTAAGTTTAACAATATAAAAATGGGCAAATATAAAATTTTTGCATTAAAAGATATAAATAATAATTATTTATACGATTTGCCCGAAGAAAAAATCGGATTTCTCGATACCTTGGTTTTTCCGTTTAATAATGATACAAATAAAACTACAATAAAACCTTTTTACAATCTGAATTTATTTCAGGAAGAAAAGGGCTTTCAACATATTGTAAAATCATCTGCACAGGGTTATGGAAAATTAATGTTCGTATTTTACAAGCCGACAGAAAATATAAAACTTAAATTATTGAAACCACAAACAGATGTGAATTTTAACTATTGTGAAATTAATAAAACAAGAGATACACTTTTCTATTGGCTTAAAAATCTATCAACGGATTCATTGACAATAAAGGTGAGCGACAATAAAACCATTCTTGACACAGTTGATTTTGTTCTGCCTCCTAAAAATCAGAAGTCAAGAACAGGAAAAGGAAATGTTGCAGTTGCAAAATTCGGCTCTGAGAGCAATTTGTCATCAAAGACACTTGATTTGAACAAGCTAATAAAAATTACTTTTTCGCAACCAATAGCAGAGTTTGATTTTTCGAAAATAATATTGACAGAAGGTAAGGATACGATTGTGATTCCGAAATTTTCATTTTCTGATAGTTTAAAGCGAAAACTCGAAATATCATATCAATGGAAGGAAAACAAATCATATAAACTTTTTATTCCTCCGGATACATTTAAAGATATTTTCGATTTTAAGAATGACACTATAAAGTATGAGTTTAAAACAAAATCGCTGAAAGATTATGCGAAAATAATTTTAAACATCAGTTTACCTGAAAATAGATTTCAATACATTTTGCAATTAGTTGATGAAAAAGGCAACGTGGTTAAAGAAGACATAATCAATAAATCTGAAAAAATAATTTATGGTTTTTTATTGCCGAGAAAATATAATTTCCGTCTTATATATGACAGCAATAATGATTCGAAGTGGAGCACCGGGATTTATTTGAAAAAAATACAACCAGAAAAAGTTTTGATGTATAGCATATTTAATGCAAAAGCAAACTGGGATACTGAAATGGATTGGAAAGTACAAAAATAGTTTTCAGTTTAGAGTTTTTAGTTTATAGTTTAATAGCACATATATTAAAATTCCGAAACTGAAAACTCGAAATTTTTTTTATGCGAAACACATTTTTATTTTTTTGCCTAATTGCATATTCTTGTTTGCATTCACAAATAAGCCGACCTGATATTAATGTTTACAATAAAATTGCTGAAAATCAAAAAAAATCATTTCATAAATCAATAAAACAAAATCGTTCAAATGCAGGTGCTAACTATGATTTGAAATATCATCGTCTTGAATTTACTATAAATCCGGATACTAATTTTATTGCAGGAACTGTAACCTCTTATTTCAAAACCACAAAGTCAAATGTTAGTCAGATTAGTTTTGATTTGACACAAAACATGATTGTTGATTCCGTTATTTTTCATGGAGGGAAAGTGAATTTTAGTTTAACTTCAAATGATGAATTGGTAATTGATTTGGCAACAACATTAACTTTAAATTATTTCGATTCAATAAGTATTATTTATCATGGCAATCCTAATTCTGCTGATTCACATTCGTTTGTGAAGAGCGAACACAATGGAACACCAATAATATGGACACTTTCCGAGCCATTCGGTGCAAAAGATTGGTGGCCATGCAAGCAGGGACTTACCGATAAAATTGATTCAACAGATATTTTTATTACGATTCCCGAAGCATATAAAGCAGCTTCAAACGGATTGCTTGTCGGAGTTACAAATCAGGGATTGAGCAAAATTTATCACTGGAAGCATCGCTATCCTATCGCAACTTATCTTATCGGCATTGCAGTTACAAACTATGCTGTTTATTCCGATTATGTTAAAGAAGGAGCAGATTCAATACAAATACTGAACTATGTTTACCCCGAAGATTCATTAACAGCGAGGAATTCGACAAAAGATTTATTGCCCGCATTTAATTTTTACGACAGCTTGTTCGGAATGTATCCTTTTGTTAGGGAAAGGTACGGACATGCGCAATTTGGTGCAGGAGGCGGAATGGAACATCAGACGATGACATTTATTGATGGTTTCTCTTATGAAATAATGATTCATGAACTTTCGCATCAATGGTTTGGCGATAAAGTTACATGTGGTAGCTGGCATGATATATGGCTTAATGAAAGTTTTGCTTCTTATATTACAGGGTTAACCTACGAAAGATTCAGTGATTATTATTGGATGGTGTGGAAGAAAAGCAGAATTCAGGAAGTTATGAGTCAGCCCGATGGTTCAGTTTATGTTGCCGATACAACTTCTGTAGATAGAATATTTGATTCGAGATTGACTTATCATAAAGGTTCATTATTGCTTCACATGTTGAGATGGACAGTAGGCGATTCATGCTTTTTCGCTGCACTGCGAAATTATATTAATGATACTGTACTTTCATATAAATTTTCAATGACTGATAATTTTATAAATCATGTTCAAAATTCTTGCGGAAAGAATTTAGATTACTTTTTTGATGAATGGCTTTATAAGGAAGGGTATCCAACATATAATATTGTTTGCACAAAAGAAAGTGGAAATAATATTAAGGTTAAAATTTCACAAACACAATCCCATCCTTCCGTTAGTTTTTTTGAAATGCCTATGCCTATTAGGTTTAAAAATAATATTAAAGATACAATTATGGTTTTCAATAATACTTTTTCGGGACAGGAATTTACTGCAAATATTGGCTTTGTTGCCGATTCGGCTTTGTATGACCCCGAAAGATGGATTCTTTCGGCTAATGATACAATAGAACTTGTTGATAATATTATAGAAAAACAAATTACGGAAATTATTTTAGCACCCAATCCGGCTGCTAATTATATTGAATTAACTGTTAACCAAAATCAGCATATTGATAAATTTGAATTATTTGATATTTCGGGAAGAAAAATTATTTCTTATTCTGAATTTCCATATTGTCAAATTAAATACAGAATAGATATTACAGATGTTCCTGCGGGTTTTTATTTTTGCAGACTTTTTATCAACGATAATCCAATGGTGAAAAAAATTGAAATAATAAAATAAAACCACACAAAAAATAGAGATTCCATCTTTTCAAAAGATAGAATCTCTATCAAGAAAACTTAGTGTTCAATTATTTTGCTTCAATAAGTTCGATATCAAAAACCAAAGTAGAGCCGGCAGGAATAGGACCCATTTCTTTGTCACCATAACCTAAATCGGAAGGAACAATAAGTCGTGCTTTTGTTCCTACATTTAATAACGCTATTCCTTCATCCCATCCTTTTATTACACCACCTGTTCCCAAAGTAAAAGTGAAAGGTTGATTTCTTTCCACTGATGAATCGAACTTTTTACCATTTGTAAAATAACCGCTATAATGAACTTTCACTTTACTGCCATTTACGGGCTTTGCACCTTTGCCGTTTTCTATTATTATATATTTCAAACCACTTGCAGTTTTAATAGTATCTTTTCCTTTAGTATCAAAAGGAATAAGAGCAGCTTTTTTTTCAAGATTCAACAATTCAATGTCAAAAAACAAATCAGCGTTCTTTTGTGTATTCATATTTGGATTATTGGCGAATAATTTTTGTGAAGAAATTATAAATCGTGTTTTTGAGCCAACGTTCAGTTGTTTTACGGCTTCTTCCAGAATAGGATTAACCTGACCTGAACCAAGAGTGAATTTCACGGGTTCTCCTTTTTCTACCGATGAATCAAATATTGTTGTATCATTTAAAAATCCGGTATAATGTATTGTTGCAATCAATCCAGTATCGGCTTTTTGGCCTGTTCCTAGTTTTGAAGTAATATATTTTGTTCCGCTTGGTAAAGTAATGGTATCCTTACCTTTCGTATCAAAGGGAACAATTTTTGCAATCACTTTCACGAGTTTAATAGTGAAATTTAATGTTGAGTTAGGAGGAATTTTTCCTGTAGGTTTGTCCTCATAACCTAATTTCGGTGGTATTATCAGCATTGCGCTATCGCCTTCATGAAGGAGAGCAATGCCTTCTTCCCATCCCTTAATTGTTTGCCCGAATCCGAGCTTGTATGTTAAAGGTTCGCTTCTGCTGTATGAGCTATCAAAAATACTGTCGTTTAAGAGTTTTCCAACATAATGAATTTTTACAACATCACCTTTTTTTGGCTGAATTCCATTTCCTTTTTTAATTACTGAATATTGGAGTCCGGATGGAGTTGTTACAACTTTTTTCTTTAACATACACGATTGGCTAACCAGAAATACTGCGATAACCAAACACAAAAGAATATTTCTCATTTACTTTTTATTATTTAATTATTAATAATAATTTAAAATCATGCCAAAAATAAACTTTTTTTCATTCATTTTTAGTTTTGTTAAAGAAACTTTATGATTTTTTAATAGACATTATATAAATTAATTTGTTACTGAACAAGATTATTTATTTTAACATATTTTTACCAGACATTAGTGATTTTTAAGATGTATTAAGTGCATACCCTAGAAAATTTTATTTAAGAAAAATTCAATTAATTTAATATTAAAAAGCTTTTACTTATATTTGAAAATTCTTAATGAGCTTTATTATGGAAAATAAAGGAATTTTCAGGCACAGCAAACTAAAGACATTTTTCAAAAAAGGTTTTCTTGGAAAACTTTCCAGATTAATTTTTTTTAAAAATGAAGATTATATTCATTTCAGATTTATCAATTGTCTTTCCAATAATATTTCTAAAATTCAAAAGAGTAACGGCAATTATAATAAAGTAATTATTTTATACTGGTTAGTGCAATTACCGAGAGAATTGTTTGAAGAGCTATTTATTGAAGGAGAAAGTAAAAGCGAAATCATGAATTTTACGCTTAAAAATGCTGAAAACCTGAAATCCGAAAAATGTGCATACATAACGCAGGCATACATTCTATGGAATTATGAAAATATTCTGAGAAGCGATAATGTTTTCGGTTCCGCAATGCAACGCAATACTATTGTGGCTTTTGAGGAAATAGTTAAATCAAACATTGAATCGTCAGATGAAATAATTGACTATCTGAATTTTTTCAGACATGTTTTTGATGCTAAGGATAACGGTGACGAACCTGTAAATCCGAAAGACAGAATTCTGATTTACATTTTTGAGATTTGCAAAATTATTTATAAAGATAAAAATAAAATTCAGGAAGCTTTAAACAAACTCGACCAGAACATACGCCAAAAGCTGATATTGAGTTTTTTTGATGTTGCATTTTTTTCGGAAGCAAAAAAGACAGCATTAAATCTGGCATTTGGCAGGGGCATAAAACAAAACTGATAAAATAAATGGCTGAACAAAATGAAATAAAAAAAGCAATAAATGAAATTGCCGAAACGGGAAAATTATTGTGGCAAAAGGGATGGGCTGAGAGAAATGCTGGTAATATTTCTGTTCGCATGGAAAAACATTTTTATGAAAGCGAAGAAAATAATATAAAAACGCACAAAAGGTTTTATAAACTTGGCAATAAATTCGCAAATCTTTCCGGCAAAATATTTCTTGTAACTGCTACCGGAGGCAGAATGCGTGATATCGAAAAAAATCCGAACGAAAATATACTGACAATTAAAATTTCAGATAAAGGCGATGGTTATTGTATTTTATCCGATACCAATAACAAAATTCTTCCAACATCCGAATTAATCGTTCATCTTTTAATTCATCAGGAATTATTAAAAAATAAGTCCTCTGAAATAAAAGCGATAATTCATACTCATCCTACCGAATTGATTGCTCTTACACATGTAAAAAAATATGCTGATGAAAGAAATTTAAACAAGCTCATAAAATCCATTCATCCTGAAAATACAATGTTTGTTAAAGAAGGTGTTGGATTTATTCCTTTTCTTTTGCCCGGCAGTTATGATATTGCCGAAGCTACAGTAGAGTCGTTGCAAAAACACAAATTGGCTGTTTGGGAAAAACACGGTTGTTTTGCAGTTGGGAAAAGTATTTCATCCGCATTTGATATTATTGATATGATTAATAAATCGGCAAAAATATTTTTTCTTTGCAAGGCAGCACGAATTGAATTACAGGGATTATCTGAAAAACAAATACAAAAACTTTAGATTTTTTTATTTTCGGTTTTTTGAATTTAATAATATCGAAATTCCTATTGTACTGTATAATCCGCTCCAATCAACTTTAACGCGATTGCCATCGGTATTGTTTGTGAGGAATGCACCGGAACCTGTTATGCTTTGTGAGTCGGCGTGGATTTCGTTAATTTGCGATTTTCTGTATCCGAAGCGAAAATTTATTCCGCATTTTTTAATTAAAAAATAATTAATGCCTGTTGAAATTTGCCAACCCATTTCATAAGTGTGGGCTTCATTGTAACTTATGCCTGCATGATAAATTGAGCCGTTCATAAAACCAATATTTATTGCAGGACTAATAATCAGGAGAAGCTTGTTTTTTCTGTCAAGCCGTCGGTAATAATTTATTGTTATATCAAAAAGATAAGCACCAAAAATAATTTCGCTTCGACCTGTATTGTTGGTATTTAATCCATATATCGCATTTTTTGATGTTTTTGAAAATTGAATTTCGGTGCCAAGGTAATTTTTATTTAATGAATCAATAGCTCCTTTTGTTCCTATGTTGAAATAATAAAAAAAAGTTTTGGTTTTGAGTGATGCAGAATTGTCAGATGTTATGTATTTCCAGAATTGATTAGGATTGCCTATATTGTAATTATTAAATAAACTTAAACCGGTGCCTGCATAGAAAACGGGTGTATTGAAAATTTTAATATGTCCGTATTTATTAAATGATGTTTTGTTGTACTCTTCAATGTTATTAACTGTTTCGGTTTCGTACCATTGAGTTGTGAAAAAAACTTCCTTTGCACCGTTTGAAAAAAAAATCATTGATATTTCACTGAAAGGAATTTTATAAACAAAATTATTTTGTTTGTTTTCCGAATCGTTGTATCTAACATATATGGAATCTTCACCTATAATATTTGCATTTATTTTATCGCCGTTTTTTTTTATAATTATATCCTGTGCTCGTGCAAATGAAATTAATGAAAATGCAACGATTATTACAAAGCCGATGGTATATTTTGTTTTAATGGTGATGTTTTTTGTTTATATTCGAAATTTGCAATTCAATTTTAAAATAAGAATCACTTCGGGTATTTTCCAAAAAGTTTTAAAAAGAAACGATGAATTTTGTGTGGTGTTACCAAAGGTTCTGCATACATCATAAAACAGTGCTTTGTGATGATGTTGATATTGTTTTCTTTTGCTGATTTAATTGCTGCTTCGCTTTCAGTTCCCTGCTGCAACCATAGATTTTTAATGTTTTTTGA
This sequence comes from Bacteroidales bacterium, assembly GCA_041671145.1. Taxonomy (NCBI): domain Bacteria; kingdom Pseudomonadati; phylum Bacteroidota; class Bacteroidia; order Bacteroidales; species Bacteroidales bacterium. The sequence continues at coordinate 73,927 of JBAZBZ010000010.1, forward strand.
AATAGCATCTTTGACTATAATTTCGGTTACCGAAGGATTGGTGATAATTATTGCAGCTTCGATTTTTTGGGGAATTGATTTTAAGTCAGGAAAGCATTCCTGTCCGTTGAACGTCTTCATACTCGGATTTACAGGGTATAAAATATATCCTTTTTTTAAAAGGTCGTTAAATAACTGGTTGCTGAATTTGTTTTTATTGTTAGAAACACCAACAATAGCAAGAGTTTTATGCTTCAGGAATTCATTAATTGAATATAGAGATGTTTTTTCCATTCTTTAAAGTTATTTTAATATTTTACAAATTATTTTTTCTATTTTCTTTTGTAAATCTTCAATAGAACCATTGTTTGTTAAAACGAAATCAGCCATTTCAATACACTTTGAAATGTTTTGTTTTGTAGTATCGTCGTTTTGCATTTCTCTTTTTTCGTTTGCAAGAAAAGTTTCAAAAGTAATATTGTCTGTTTCAGATTTGCGGTTAGTTATTCGCTTATAACGCAATTCAGGTTTGGCATCAATTGCTATCAGATGAAAATTCTCTTTTGTTTTCAATACTGTTACTTCACCTATAGCTCTTATGCTTTCTATTATGCAGTTTTCCGATGTTTTTGTTGCTTCTTTATAAAGTTCTTCAATTATGTAGCTTGGCGAATGTTTTGAACGAAGTTCATTTGCAACAGAAGTCATGCTATCTCTATTTATCCGTAGTTCTCTTTTTTTTATTTCTTCTATGAGGAAATTACGGACTGAAAAATGCTTGAAATTTTTATTTTTTACAAGATAATCAACAATAGTACCCTTTCCTGCACCTAAAGTTCCTGTTATTCCTATGATTATCATTTTTTTAATTATTTATTTAGTAAAAAATGGTATTGGCATATTCTAATTGTAAAAGTAATAATTTTGATTTAATAAGTAAAAAAGGTTGTAATAAAAAACAAATATGTTAGGAATAGATTTTTTTTGAAAACAATTCCTTTAACAGTTGTTATAAACGGGAAGTTGTTTTTTTGTTTTTGAAATAAGAATAGCACTAATCATAATAATTTATCGTTCTCACACTAATTTCATCAGGAATATTATTTTTAAGATAAGTGAGTTTAATCCAGTTCTTTTTTTCATCAAATACATACTCGTAAGTATATTTTACATATAAAGAGCCATCAGGTCTGTAGGTGCTTTCTTCAATTTTCATATCGTCATCATCGTATGTTGCCTTATAAATAAAAATGAGTTTTCCTTTTCCATCATAAATGTGTCTCTCAATTTCATTGTCGTAGTCATCATACTTATAATAAAACTTATCAGTCATTATTTTATTAACTTCATCATAAATACATTGCTCAATTAGGTTTCCGAGAGTATCATATTTGTTGGCATATCTTGTTTCAGGGAGATTGTCATAATACCATACTTCTTTAATCAGATTGTTTTTTTCATCAAATTCGTATTTTCTTTTCGATGTAATTATGCCATGAGGCAAGCTTCTTCTCATTTCTATAAGAACATTGTTTGTGTCGTATAAAAAGGTATCTTGGTAATTTATTGTACCACTAATATTAAAAGTCGTATTTGATATTCTATACCCTTTTTCATTAAATTTAAGCAAGTAATTGTCATCAGGATTTTTACTGATGTTTCCTTGACCTATTTCCCCTAAAACTTGATTTGCCTTAAATGTCTGAAACCTTATATCTTTTACTTTTCCCAACAATTTGCTTTTTTTCAAATCATTTTTTTTTGGATTATCAATGTTTTGAAAGCACAAAAAAATTGAAGCTAATAATATTATTGCCAGATGTTTATTTTGCATAAATAAATAAAATATAAAAAATTATGTCAACAAAGTTATTAATAATAAATTAATTGAGGACAATTTTTTTTAACAACTTTTCAAATAATGAAATTATTGGTACTTTTGATAAAAAAACTTATAAATGAATATAAACGGAAAACATTATTGTACTATTTGGACAGGAAATAATAATACCATTCATGCTATTGACCAGCGTTATTTACCATTTAAATTTGTTGTTGCCGATATTAAAACTGCTGATGATGTTTATAATGCAATAAAAGAAATGTTGGTGCGTGGTGCACCTCTTATTGGAGTTGCTGCTGCTTATGGAATGTATTTGGCTGTAATTGAATTTTCGGGACAAGAAAATTTTGAAGAAAATATAAAAAGAGCTGCTGCGAAACTCAAATCATCACGTCCTACTGCGATAAATCTTGCTTTTGCAGTTGATAAAATGCTTGATGAAATAATGAAATCAAAAGGAAATGAAATTGAAGCGGCATTAAAAAAAGCAAAAGAAATTGAAGGATTTGAAATTGAATCATGTAAAAAAATTGGAGAACATGGTTTTAAATTAATTGAGAAAATCAGCAAAAGAAAAAATGGTGAAGTAGTGAATATTTTAACACACTGTAATGCCGGTTGGCTTGCTTGCATTGACTACGGCACTGCCACTTCTCCTATTTATGCGGCTTTTGATAAGGGAATTAAAGTTCACGTATGGGTTGATGAAACCCGTCCGCGTAATCAGGGTGCAAGATTAACGGCATTTGAACTCGAACAGCATGGTGTTCCTCATACGGTGATAGCAGATAATACAGGTGGACATCTTATGCAGAATGGTTTGGTTGACATTGTTATTGTCGGAAGCGACAGGACAACAATAAATGGCGATGTTGCCAATAAAATAGGAACTTATTTAAAAGCACTTGCCGCAAAGGATAATAATATCCCTTTCTATGTGGCGTTACCTTCTTCGACTATTGATTTTTCAATTTCCGATGGATTGAAACAAATTCCTATTGAAGAAAGAAGTGAAGAAGAAGTTAAATATATGGAAGGTTTGTTGAACGGTAAAATCGAAAAAGTGCTTTTGACAACCGAAACAAGCAAATGCCGTAATTACGCATTTGATGTCACTCCTGCAAAGTATGTAACAGGACTTATAACAGAAAAGGGAATATGCGAACCAAATAAAGAAAGTATATCGAAATTATATAATGACATCTCTAAATAAAAACTGAAATTTATTTTCAGTGTATCCAGTAATTTGGATAACATTTTGTGTTTTCTTGCCGCCAGATTGGAAGGCGAACAACACATCCGTCAGGTGTTTTCAGTGAACTGTCGTAAACAGCTATTGCGGGATTAAAAATCAAATAGGTAACACCTATTGTATAAGTTTCTTTGTCGGCTTCTTTTAAGGTTTTCACTTCAAATTTATTGAACTCAAGTAAATCTTTCAGGAATTTCATTCTTTCTTCTGTAACACCTGTTTCAACTATTGTGCAGCGAACACCTTCAATTTCACCGATTATATGTTTTCCTTTTGTGAGTAATGCCATTTTTTTAAGATTAAACTATAATGTTAAAGTAAATATGTTATTTATAAAGTTGGGTATTGAAAAATAAAAGCTATGAGCCACGAGCTGTGAGTTTAAAAATGAGAGTTTATTTTTCATTTTAGATTAAGTCGTAGTATTATCAATTTTATTTTATTCTTAAACTCGAAACTCATGGCTCGAAGTTCGCGGCTTCTTAATTAATTCCAAAACTCAAGAAATTCAATTGCTCAAAAATTCCGCTTGCAAAGCCCACAACCACAATACCTATAATGCAAATAAGCAAGCCAATTCTTGTCATCCAATCACTTTTAAAATATTGAAGCGGATTTTCACTTTTATTCAAGAACATTGCTTTTACTACAAGTAAATAATAATACAGTGATATTATTGCATTTACAACAGCTATTAAAACTAATATATAAAAACCTTGTTGTGCTGCTGCCATAAATAAAAAGAATTTTCCGAAGAATCCTGCAACAGGCGGTATTCCTGCAAGAGAAAATAATGCGAGCATCATTGTCAAACTCAATTTTGGATTTGTTAAATACAAACCGTTGTAATCATCAATGTTTTCTTTTCCCGTAACATTTGAAATTGCAGCAACGACACCAAAAGCACCGAGATTAGAAAAAATGTAAATTAAAATATAATAAACTACGGATGACATTCCTAACTGATTTCCCCCTATAACACCAAGAAGTATGAACCCTGCCTGCGAGATAGACGAGAAAGCAAGAAACCTTTTCAGGTTTTGCTGCCGTATTGCAAATAAATTACCTATGGTCATTGTTAAAACAGCTGTTACATAAATTACTTCCTGCCATAAAAAAACAATTGAACGGAATACAGTAAATAAAATAATGGTGAAAATAAAAACTGCTGCACCTTTTGATATTACCGATAAATATGATGTGATGTTAATTGGTGCACCTTCGTAAACATCGGCTGTCCACAAATGGAAAGGAACAATGGAAATTTTAAATGCCATTCCTGCAAAGAAAAATATGAACGACAGAGCGAGTATTGCATTTTTTACAATCATTGGAGCAACTTCATCAAAATATATTGAGCCGGTTGCACCATATAACATTGAAATTCCGTATAACATGATACCTGATGATAGGGCAGAAGATAGTATGAGTTTTACTCCTGCTTCAGCAGATTTGTTCTTGTAAATTTCATAAGCGGCAAGTGCAGCTATTGGAATAGTTGCAAGTTCAAGTCCGAGATAAAACATTAAAAAATCGCCTGATGAAATCATAAAGTTCATTCCGATTAAAGTTGAAATAAGTAAAACAAAATATTCACTTATTTTATTTTTATTTTCATCAAGTTTTAACCAACTGTATGATTGAATAAAAATAATTAGTACACCGATATTTAAAATATTTTTTACTGTTACTCGTAATAAATCCGTATTGTACATTCCGCCGAAAAGCTTGCCCTCAGGCACGGGAAAGAATCCTACAATGGTTATAATTGAAAATAAAATAACAGATAAACTTTTTATTCCTTTTTTGTTTTCACCTGTAAATATTTCTGCAAGTAAAATAATTGCTGTAAAAACCACGAGCAGCAATTCGTGACGCATCAGTAAAAAGTCCTGTAAGTTCATACTTATTATATAAAAAAGTTAATTGTTAATAGTTAATTGTTAATCGTAAATAGAAATCATATTTTTTTTCACAACTTCACAATTTTTTTTTAAAATCCCAAATCGTAAATTCTTAATCCTAAATTTATTTTTATAACATTCCTGCAAGTTTATTCAATATGGGCATCAAGCTATCTCCAATCATATCCGACAGCCATAATGGTGCCAAACCTATTGCTGCTACAGGAATTATAAGTGCTATTGTTGATACTCTTTCAAACCATTTTGCATCGCCAAGGTGTTCGTAATGCTTATTTGTTATTGGACCAAGTAAAAGAATTCCTATTACTCTTAATATGTAAACCGCCGTAATCACTATTGATGAGCAAGCCAGAATTGTTACTACACGATGAAAAGTATCAGCATGTTGGAACGAACCCACAAATATTGTCATTTCGGCAACAAATCCGCTAAGCCCGGGTAATCCTAAAGAAGCGAGGCCTCCGATAACATAGCAAACTGCAAGAAACGGCATGACTTTCATCAAGCCGCCCATTTCATTGATATATCGGGTGTGTGTTCTTCCATAAATCATTCCTATTAATGCGAAGAAAAGTGCTGTCATCAAGCCGTGAGATATCATTTGCAATATTGCACCATCCATTGCCGTTTTATTCATCATCAGCAAAGCAAATAAAACAAGTCCGCAATGGCTAACCGATGAGTATGCGTTGATGTATTTCAAATCCTTCTGGACTATTGCTCCAAAAGCCCCGTAAACAACACTAATAGCAGTTAATATAATGAAAATCCATGCGAGTTCATGAGCGGCATAAGGCATTAAATACATTGCAACCCTGAAACAACCATAGCCACCAAGCTTCATTAATACTCCTGCGTGAAGCATTGACACTGCTGTTGGTGCAGATGCATGACCATCGGGCGACCATGTATGCAAAGGAAACATTGCACCCAAAACACCGAATCCGACAAATGTAAGCGGGAAAAAGAAAAGTTGTTTGTCGTGCGGCATATTATTTTTAGCAATTTCAAGCATATTAAAAGTTAATTTACTTATATCGGGATTTGAATAAAAATATATTCCAAGTATGCCGACAAGTAAAAATGCAGAGCCGCCCATTAACATTAGTGTAAGTTTCATTGCGGAATATTCTCTCGGACCGCTTCCCCAGATGCCGATTAACAGATACATTGGAATAACTGCTACTTCATAAAATAAAAACATTGTAAACAAATCGAGGGAAATAAAAAATCCGAAAACACCGCCTGACAATAATATCAGAGAAATAAAAAATTCTCTTGACAGAAATTCAACTTGCCATGATGCGAAAATACCTGCAACTACAACTATTGCGGTTAAGCCAATCATAGCGACAGAAATTCCGTCAACACCTATTGCATAATGAATATTCAAAGCAGGAAACCACATGTAATCTTGAACAAATACCATTATATCTTTTACTCCTGATTTTCTTAATGCAAGATATCGAATAATCAGGTTTGCAGCCATAAGCAACTGAATTCCCATGCCGATAGCAGCAGCAACTCTTGCCTGCTTGTTATTTTTCGTGAATAATATTGCAAAAATTGTGAGTACCGGTACTACTACGAATAATGTTAAAATATCTAATTTCATCTTTTTAAATATTTAAAAAGTAAATATGTAAACAAAAACTATAACCAATAATATCACACCCGAAATAAAAGCATAGCCATATTGTTGCAATTGACCTGACTGAAATTCTCTTATTTCGAATGATGCGAGATTTGTGAGCCATGCAAATAAATTCATTGTGCCATCAACAATGTGCCTGTCGAACCATGCAATAGGTACGGAAATGAATCTGAAAATAATTTTCTTTGTTACGAATAAATATAATTCATCAAAATAAAATTTATTGTAAGCCCATCTGTAAAAGAATTTGAACGATGCAGAAACTTTATCGGGAAGAGAGCTTTCTTTTTTATAAAGTACGTAAGCAATTACAATTCCTATTAATCCAACAAGAATTGAAAGTGATGCAACAGGCATCCATTCAATTTCGGTTTCAAATGGTTTTAAATCGGAAGAAATAAATTGTGAGAAAGGAATATATCCTGCGAATATTGAAGCAGCAGCAAGAAACATCAACGGAATTGTCATTACCAAAGGTGATTCATGGGGCGTATGGTGGTAGTGTGGTTCTTTGTTCCAGAATACACGAAAATATAATCTGAACATGTAAAATGCAGTTAAGCCGGCAACAAATAATTGAGTCCAGAATATAATCGGATTGTGATGATAAGCAGCAGTTAAAATTTCATCTTTACTGAAAAATGCCGATAATCCAGGAATTCCTGCAATCGTTAAACATGCAATTAAAAAAGTTATGTGAGTTATTGGCAAATATTTTCTTAATCCGCCCATCTCATTCATCACGTTGCTGTGAACGGCGTGAATAATGGCTCCTGCACCGAGGAACAATAATGCTTTAAACATTGCATGAGTGAACAAGTGAAACATTGAAGCCATATAACCAAGTCCTTCGTGCCCGCCATAACCCGAAACGCCCAATCCAACCATCATGTAACCAATTTGCGACATTGTAGAGTATGCAAGAACGCGCTTTATGTCGAATTGTGTACATGCAATAATTGCTGCAAACAAAGATGAAAATGCACCAACATAAGCGACTACTAAAAGCCCATCGGGTGCAGAGATTGCGTATATCGGGAATAATCTTGCAACGAGATAAACACCGGCAACAACCATAGTAGCGGCATGAATTAATGCAGAAACGGGAGTTGGACCTTCCATTGCATCAGGCAGCCAGATGTGCAACGGGAACATTGCCGATTTTCCGGCACCTCCCATGAATACAAAAATCAGCGACCATGTCATAACAGACAAACCAAGAAATGCTGCTCCGCTTCCTTGAGCAATTGCAGCACCATGCGGATTTGTGAGTTCAATGAAATCAAATGTTTTTGTATTGAAAGAAAGAATTAGTATTCCGATTAAAAAACCTAAATCTGCAAAGCGTGTAACAATAAATGCTTTTTTGCCGGCAGAAACAGCAGTCGGTCTTTCATAATAAAAGCTAATTAGCAGATATGAGGAAACACCTACTAATTCCCAGAAAATATACATCTGGAAAATATTTGTTGCTACTACCAAGCCGAGCATCGAAAAGCTGAATAGTGAAAGCTTGGCGAAAAATCTGTGAAAGCCCTTTTCGCCTTTCATGTATCCGTTACTGTAAATGTGAACCATTAATGACACGGTGGTTATAACAATAAGCATCATCACTGAAATAGGGTCGAGCAAAACGCCCAAATCAATATGTAAATACTCGGTTAAGTTAAGCCACCTGATATTGAAAGCAGAAATTTTTTCATAAGCACCGTTTACTTTGCCTACAACAAAGAAATACTGATATGCTGTGATGTATGATAATACCGCAGAAACAAATAATCCGGTTGTTCCGAGTATTCCCGAAATTGCAGGTTTATATTTATGCCCTGTTAAGCCAATAAAAACAAACATTAAGAGCGGCACTAAGGCAATCCAGATTGTGTATGTGAAATTGTATTCCATCTTTTTGTTATTTAGCTGTGAGTTTCGAGCTGCGAACTTCGAGTACCAGTAATTATTACCTTAATTCTTATATTAATTTTAATTAAAATTTATTTTCTCGTAGCTAAAAGCTCGTAGCTCATAGCTTTTTGTTTTCTTTCTCATAGCTCGTAACTCAAAGCTCGTAGCTTTTTTTAATATTTCATTTCATCAACATCTTCAACATTAATCGTTGTAAATCTTCTATAAATATTGATTATTATGGCAATGGCAACAGCCGACTCGGCGGCGGCAACTGCAATTACGAACAATGTAAAAAAATGACCATGCAAATTATTCGGATATAAATATTTGTTGAATGCAACAAAGTTTATGTTCACTGAATTTAAAATCAATTCAACTGACATTAATATTGTAATCAGATTTCTTCTTGTTAAAAATCCATACACACCAATAAAGAACATTATTGTAGCGAGGATTATGAAATATTGTAATGGGATTCCGGTGTTTAACATAAGTTTTAAATTTAAGCTACGAGCCGCGAGCTTTGAGCTACGAGTTTCGAGCATTTTTAATATTAATTCATTTTGCTATCTTATTTTTTTAATAAAACTCATTGTCATTTTTTGTTCTTCGTCTATCAAGTAAAAAATTGGTTCTAAAGATTCTGGATTAATTAATTTTATTTCTTTAATAATAATCAATTGTGTTTCTATTTCAAATAAAGAACCAAGTGCTATTTTCAAAAAATATGCATATTCTTTATTGCTTGTTCTGCTGCTTCCTTCTGCAATATTTGACGGGACAGAAACTGCTGCTCTGGTTATCTGGCTTATTAATCCATATTTTTCATCTTTTGGTAAATCTTTAGCTAAATCACTAACGTCCTAACGTTTTTTTATTAAAGTTCTTTGAAATATTGGCAGATAATAGTTTCAGTTGTTTTGAATTGCTAAACGATTTGAATAGAATTCCATTTTCT